>JABDPQ010000090.1 GCA_013042695.1 Desulfobacterales bacterium
GGCTACCGATGTCTGATTTCGGTGCCCATCACCGCTATAACGTCACCGGCCTGTTTCATGACATGTGGGGCTTTCCGTCGAATAACCCGAAGACGGTAAAACAGTTGCTACGGCACCTGGTGGATAAGATTGACAATAATGTTCAGGCCCTGACCCGTTATAAAGAGCATTATCTCGAAGATGCCGAATATATCCTCATCTCCTACGGCTCTTCAGCCAGATCAGCGATCCACCTGGCGGCCAAATGACGGGCACGAGGCGAGAAGATTGGCGTTTTGGAACTGCAGACCATCTGGCCCTTCCCGGCAGCGCTGGTTCGGGAGAAATGCACCTGGGCCAAGGCAATCCTGGTGGTTGAGATGAATATGGGCCAGATAATGACTCAAGTAAAAGCGGCGGTTGAGACACCGGAGCTGGTGTTCTTGGCCAATCGCTTTGACGGCGAGCTGATTACGCCAGATGATATTAAAAGAATTCTACGGGTTATCCAGGGGAGGGGAGTGTAAGATGGCTGTTAAAGATTATTTACGTGAACGTTTTTTCCCGCATATGTGGTGTCCCGGCTGCGGGCATGGAACCATCCTTAACTCGCTGATCCGCGCCATTGAACAACTGGGGCTTGATAAGAACCAGCTCGTCATGACCTCGGGGATTGGCTGTTCGGCACGCATCTCGGGCTACGTCGATTTCCATTCCCTGCATACCCTGCATGGAAGGGCCCTTGCTTTTGCCACTGGAGTAAAGCTCTCTAAACCGGAATTGAACATCCTGGTGCCGATGGGTGACGGTGATGCGCTGGCAATCGGCGGCAACCATTTTATCCACGCCGCCAGAAGAAATATCGATATCACCGCCATTGTCATGAATAACCGGATCTACGGTATGACCGGCGGTCAGTTCTCGCCGCTTTCCGGCTGTGGCAAGAAAGCCACCACTGCCCCATATCTGACCATCGACAAGGAATTTGATGTGGTTGATCTGGCAATTGCTGCCGGAGCCACGTTTGTGGCCAGATCCACCGCCTATCATGTTCAGGAATCGACAACAATTCTGAAGAAAGCCATTACCCATAAGGGTTTTTCAGTCGTGGAAATCCTTTCTCAGTGTCCGACCCATTATGGCCGCAAGAACAAGGAAGGTGACGCTACCGCCATGCTTGAGCTCCACAAGACCAATACCGCCAAAATCGGTTCAAAACAGCTTGAAGAAAACCCCTCACTTACTCCCCGGGGTATCTTTGTTGATCGAGATGAACCGGAGTATTGCGAACAATATGAAAAGGTCATCAGCCTGGCGAGGAAGGGGCAGTCATCATGAACAATATTACCCGACTCGTTTTTTCCGGCTCAGGCGGTCAGGGAGTTATTACCGCTGCGGTAATACTTGCAGAGACTGTTGTGATTCATGAAGGCAGAAACGCTGTTCAGACCCAGAAATATGGAGCAGCTGCTCGCGGGGGGGCCACCCGCAGTGATATCATTATTGCGGATGGAACGATTAACTACCCCGAAGTTATTCAACCAAATATTCTGGTGACGTTAACTCAGGAGGCCTACAACAGCTATTCATCTATTGTGCGTCCGGGGGGCCTCTTGCTGACTGATTCACGCTTTGTTGAGACGGCCAAGAAAGTTGATGCCAAGAAGATCGAGCTGCCGATGTATGATCAGGTGATGGACAAGATCGGCAAGCCGATTGTGTACAATATCTGCATGTTAGGGACACTGATCGGGATTACCAAACTGATTAGCCCTGCATCCATTATGAAGGTCTTGGCAAAGAGAATTCCTGCCGATTTCCTGAGCATGAATGAGCGGGCCCTGGATATTGGCCTCGGTTTCGGGGAGCACTATAATTACAAGATCTAGAAATATATTGTTCCCTGTCAGAGTGATAGGTGGCACTGGTTTTCCACTCTTTTGATAAACTGGTTTTTGTAAAAGGCTGTAATGAGATCAATCTCATCTGTAAAAGGAGTATGAGATGGAGTATCGAGCTTTAGGTCGAACAGGCGTCATGGTGTCTAAACTGTGCTTTGGGACAATGTCTTTTGGTGCAGAGGCCGATGAATCGATGAGCAAATTAATGTTTCATCGTTGTCGGGACGCAGGGATTAACTTCTTTGATTGTGCTGATGTGTATAGTAAAGGCAGAGCCGAAGAAATTTTGGGGAGCCTCATTAAAGATTGTCGTGATGCTATTGTTCTGGTATCCAAAGCTCATGGCCGGATGGGAGATGATAGCAATGCCAAAGGATTGTCCCGCCGTCATATCATGTTGGCCGTTGAAGACAGTTTGCGTCGCCTGAAAACTGATCGGCTGGATCTCTATTTCGCCCATAAATTTGATTCATTGGCGGATATGGAGCTGACACTGCGAGCCTTTGACGACCTGGTCCAACAAGGTAAAATCATCTATCCGGCGGTCAGTAATTGGGCTGCCTGGCAGATTGCCACCGCGCTTGGTATATCAAAAGCCAAAGGACTATCACGTTTTGAGTGTATGCAGCCAATGTACAACCTGGCCAAGCGCCAGGCTGAGACAGAGCTGCTTCCCCTTGCTCTGGCTGAAAATATGGCGGTTATTCCATACAATCCGATGGGAGCGGGATTGCTCAGCGGTAAATATGGTTCTGAACGAAAACCGGAGAGTGGTCGTTTGGTAAAAAATTCAATGTATATGAAACGTTACAGCCTCGATGCCTATTATGATATTGCCGAACGTTTTACCGCATACGCCAATAAGCGTGATGTCCATCCTGCGACCCTGGCCGTAGCCTGGGTAATGTCTCACCCTGCAGTAACTGCACCCATTGTTGGAGCCAGGAATGTTGAACAACTCGAAGCATCACTTGCGGCTGCAGATCTGGAAATGACCGAAGAATGGCGAGCAGAAATTACGGCATTGTCCATAGCACCAACCCCGGCAACTGATCGGCTTGAAGAGATTGTTCCATGAGCGGCCGATAAAAAGAGTAATCAAAACGCTGCAAGTTTGGTGAGCCGATTATGGATGGTTTGTATAAAAGCAAACCGGAATGTTTCTACAGTGCAGCTGAAGAATGATCGTCCTCTTCCATGAGTTCGCTCACTTTCTCCCAGGTACTTCTGAAATGCTGCCGTAGCAACGTCGACAGCTCTGAGGCAGCTCGGTTTTCAAGAGCTGCCATAATAGCATCGTGCTCTTTTACGGCACTTCCCCATAGTTCATTGCGCAAATTTGATTGATAGCGAATTCGATACAGCCTGGCATTGAGCCTGGTGTGCAATGAGAGAAGCGTTTCACTTCGAGCTGCTTTGATAATGGATAGATGGATTCGTTGATTCAGCTTGAAATACGCCAGGCGATCGCCTCGTGAGAAGGCCGCAAGCATTTCATACTGAAGCGCTTTTATTTCGTTAATCTCTTCCTCGGTAACCAGCTCACAGGCGCGCTCTCCGGCGAATGCCTCCAAGACCCCAAGCACCTGCAGCATATCGGCAATTTCTTCTGCGTCGGGTGCCGTTACGACAGCACCGCAGTTTGGCACAAGATCAACCAGCCCTTCTGATGCAAGCTTGTGCAGAGCTTCTCGTAAGGGAGTTCTGGATACTTCCAGTTTTTGGCATATTTCACGTTCTCGAATCCGATCTCCAGGAGGAAGCTGGTTCTGGACGATCATATCGCGCAGACTGTTTGCTATCTGCTCGGATAAGTTTAATCGATTAATGTTGTTGGTCTTGTCAATGTTTGCTTCAGGTTCTCGACTCATGATTTTCTGTAAACTTTAGTATTCTGAGATTTATGGCACTGGATCTGACCATTGTCTCATAGCTGATTAGTGCGGGTACAAATATGTCCTGTCCATTTTTGAATATGTATTCTTCACCTTATACTATACTTTGTATACCATTTCGTGACAAATAGTGCAAATCAATATTTTGTCATTATATATTTGTAATATATACATAAAATGTATTATATTGTTGATCTTTAAAATAGTTGTTTGACTTTTGGTATACAATATGCCATATTTTCCCGAGTTGGCATAACGCCATATAGTGCTGGTTGAATCGAGCCTGGATGCGTTGAGAGTGTCTCGAAAACAGCCAGTAAATCATCATTTAATAAGCGGAGGAATCGTTATGAAAAGAAACATGAAGAAATTATTATTAGGTATGTGTGCTGGTGCGCTCGCCTTTGGCAGTATGCTGCATTCCGCTTCGGCCCTTGAGATCGTATTTGCCATCAGTGCGGCACCGGGTTCGACTCAGTACATAACGGCCGAAGAATTTACCAACCGCGCCAATGCTCTTCTCGGCGACAAGGCTAAAGTCACCTTTTATGGATCTTCGCAGTTGGGCAAAGACAAGGATCTCATGCAGAAACTGAAGCTCGGAACTGTCCATCTGGCTATGCCGTCTTCAATTATGTCATCAATTGCCCCTGAGGCAGGTCTATTCGATATGCCCTTTCTGGTAAAGGATAGGGCGCACCTTAACAGGATCGAGCATAAGGTTTTCTGGCCCATGATTGCTCCGGCAATTGAGGCCAAGGGCTACAAAGTTATTGGCTTCTGGGAAAATGGTATTCGTCATATTAGTAACAACGCAAAACCAATTAATAGCCCGGATGATCTCAAAGGCGTTAAGATACGGACCCCAAAATCCACCTGGCGCATTAAGATGTTTTCTGCCTGGGGAGCCAATCCGACACCCATGTCTTTTTCTGAGGTTTTCGTCGCGTTGCAGACCGGTGTTATCGATGGGCAAGAAAATCCCTATACCAACATTTATGCAGCCAAACTAAACGAAGTTCAGAAGTATCTCTCCGTTACTGGTCATGTTTACACACCCTCTTATTTGACTGCAGGTGCCGGTCAGTGGCAAAAGCTTCCGGCTGATGTTCGCCAGATTCTTGAAAAGACCGCTGTCGACGTTCAGGGCTGGATGTACGCCACTGGAACCATGGATGACATGGCCTTGCGCACTAAACTGGGGGAAAGCATGGAGGTAAATGTTGCTGACCGTGCCGCTTTTGTCGAAGCCAGCAAACCAATTTACGAAGAGTTTGCCAAAGAGGTTGCCACCGGCAAGGAGATGATAGATATTTCCATGCAGCTGGCTCAATAACTCTCTGAGACTGGGGCCCGTATTTGAGCAACAGAGACGGGCCACCCATTACGGATTGAATGATTTGAACCCTTTCCTGGTATTGTGGTCATCATGCAACTATTGAAACGCTTGCTTGAAAAAATCCTTGAATTTATATCGATTGCCCTATTGATCACCATGGCTGTTATTGTCGTTCTGGCCGTTGTTTTCAGGTTTATGGGACAATCACTTGTCTGGTATGACGAAGTGGCTTCAGTGGTTCTTGCCTGGTTGACCTATTATGGCTCTGCTTTGGCTGCATGCAAGAGGGGACACATTGGCTTTGCCGGTCTTTTTCTCTCTTTACCCAAACCCCTGCGTATAATAGCGTTTATTGCCTCGGAGGCTGTTGTTATCATATTCTTCGCCGTTATCGGATATGCCGGTTGGTATATACTCGGAATTTTCGGGGATGAAACGCTCGTCAGCCTGAACTGGGTGCCGCTCAGCTTTACACAGTCTGTTATCCCTGTGGGAGCAGCCCTATTCATACTCGCCGAAGTGTTGAGTATTCCCATGGCCTGGAATAAATCCATGGCTGGAATTGATTATGAGAAAGAGGCCATTGATCAGGCTATTGAAGATGCGAGGAAATCATGACTGTCACCTTACTGATTCTTGGGCTCTTTTTTCTCATCATGATAAACGTGCCGATTGCAGTAGCTCTTGGTGCAGTGGCACTTTTCGGCATGGTGACATCAAAGGGTTCTGACAGTGTCTATAATGCTGCCTTGACCATGTTCGATGGCGCAACGAATTTTCCGCTGCTGGCGATTCCGCTCTTTATTCTTGCCGGCGCTCTGATGAACACCACGAGTATTTCTCGGCGCCTTATCAATCTGACGTCGGCATTGATCGGTTTCGTGCGCGGCGGCCTGGCAATGGTCAATGTTGGGGTGTCGATGTTTTTTGCAGAAATATCCGGTTCTGCAGTAGCAGATGTTGCGGCACTTGGCTCAGTTCTTATCCCTGCGATGAAGGCAAGAAATTACTCCCCGGAGCTCTCGGCTGCGGTAACTTCTTCTTCCGCCTCAATTGCTATAATAATCCCTCCATCAATCGCCATGATCATTTATGGCGCCCTTTCTGACACCTCGATCGTTCAGCTTTTTGTCGCGGGAATTATACCCGGCGTTCTTGGTGGCTTTTCGATGATGGGCCTTTGTTATTGGTATGCCATTCGCTATGACCTACCCCGGGAAGAGGCATTTTCCTTAAGCAAACTTTGGGTAGCTTTCAAGGAGGCGGGCTGGGCTTTATCTCTGCCGGTAATTATCCTTGGAGGTATCTTTGGGGGTCTGGTCACAGCAACCGAAGGAGCCGGACTTGCAGTAGTTGCTGCTCTGATCATCGGAGGGGTTATTTATCGCGAGCTCAACTGGTTCCATCTTCGCAAAGCCATGGTGGAGGGAGTGATGCAAACAGCCGTGGTGATGCTCTTGGTTGCAACCTCCGCCGTGCTCGGCCTATATCTTACGGAAATGCAGGTACCACAAAATTTTGCCCGCTGGATGATTGCAGTTACAAACAATAAGCTGCTTGTGCTGGCCATGTTGAACGTTATGTTATTTTTGGTTGGCATGTTTCTGCATGGTGCTGCTGCAATTATTCTCATTGTACCCATCGTCATGCCGCTTGTGCATCAACTTGGCATTAATCCGATTCAATTTGGTCTGATCATGACATTAAATATTGCCATCGGGCAACAAACGCCTCCTGTGGCAAGTGTTCTCGTTACCTCATGCTCTATTGCCAAAACTGATATCTGGGAGACCACCAAGGTAAATATACCGTTTATCTTCGTTCTCATTGGTGTTCTCATGCTGGTCACCTATTTCCCCCCAGTTTCGCTGACACTGGTCAACTTATTCTATGGTTAAGTGAATATGAGCAATAATAGAAAACCACGGATCGCTCTTGTAATGGGTGATCCGTGTGGTATAGGCCCAGAACTTGTCGTCAAACTTATGGGCGAAGAAAGCGTCAGAGAAATGGCAGATATCGTTATCGTAGCAGACAGACGTGTCTACGATAACGGTGTGAAGGCGGCAGGAGCTAAGGTTTTATGCCAGGATGTGAAGGAAACCTCCATAGAAACTTTGCAGGCGAGCCACTTGCAGCTTCTTGATACGCCTCGATTTGAAGTAGATGACTATACCATTGGGGTGGTGTCTGAGGCAGCCGGTCGATATCAGCTTGCTTGTTTGGCACGCGCGCTTGATCTTTGTCACCAGGGGATAACTGATGGCATATGTTTTGCTCCTTTAAATAAAGAGGCAATGCATCTGGCTGGTCTCAAGCATGAGGATGAGAGCGGTTTTTTCAGGGAGCATCTGGGCCATGAAGGTGAGTTTGGGCTTTTAAACACATTGGGAAATTTGTGGACATCCCGGGCTACCTCTCATGTATCACATCGACAGGTGAGTGAGCTGCTTACTAAGGAATCGGTGGTTCAAGCTATTAGATTGCTTGATTCGACACTTCGAACCAGCGGCAACACAAATCCTCGTATTGCTGCAGCTGGGTTGAACCCTCATGCAGGTGATGGGGGCATGTTTGGCGATGAGGAGATCGAGGTGATTGCTCCAGCAGTAGCGCAGGCACAGCAAGAGGGGATTAACGTAAAGGGACCTTTCCCTCCAGACACCATTTTCTTGATGGGTAGGGACGGTAAGTACGATGCTATTGTAACCATGTATCATGACCAGGGGCAGATTGCCATGAAACTGATGGGATTTGATCATGGCGTAACGGTGCATGCAGGTTTACCATACCCGGTGACCACCTCCGCGCACGGATCAGCATTTAACATTGCCGGACAGGGGATCGCCAATGTTAATGCCTTGAAGGCAGCGTTTCTGCTTTCCTGTTCAATGACTGGCTTATAGTTGTAGTTGCCAGAGACAGGAGGAGAAGCATGATTAATAAGGTTGGTTTTATCGGGCTTGGCATGATGGGACACGGCATTGCCTCTAATATTATGAGGCAAGGATATGCTTTAATGGTCATGGCCCACAAGAACAGAAAGCCCATTGACAGTTTGGTCAAAAAGGGAGCATTTGAAGCGCCATCACCTGCCGAGTTGGCCGCCAAAAACGATATTGTCTTCCTCTGTGTACGTGGGGCTGAAGAGGTTGAGACCCTGATCTATGGGCCTGAAGGGATATTGGCTGGCTGCCATGGTGGATTACTTGTCGTTGATTGCACTACCAGCCAACCGGGGTTAAGTCGAAAAATTGCTCATGATCTACAGGAGCGCAATGCTCATTTCGCGGATGCACCCGTCACCCGGGCGCCAAAAGATGCACAGGCAGGAAGATTAAACAGCCTTGTTGGCGCTGATGATGAAACCTTTGAGAAGATTAAGCCGCTTCTACAAACCTACTCGGAGAATATTGCCCATTTTGGCCCTCCTGGAGCCGGGCATAGCGCAAAATTAATCAATAATTTCATCTCATGCGGCTATACCGCACTTATCATTGAAGGTATGGCCATGTGCCAGCGCTCAGGTGTCGATGGCGATAAACTCTACGAGGTTATGGCGGCCGGAGGGGCTAACAGCGGTGTGCTCCAAAAGATGGTTCCGCCCTTGCTTCGTGGAGACTATTCCGGTCATCAGTTTTCGATTCGAAATGCTCAAAAAGATGTCAGTTATTTCAAAAGGTTTGCCAAAGAGTATGGTCTGGACAGTTTTCTTGCTGGCCCTTTGGAATCAGTCTATTCAGCAGCCTTGGATGCAGGGTTGGGAGATCGCTTTATGGCCTCGTTGATAGAGTTGCATGAAACATTGCCCAAAAGTCAGCAGCGGGGCTCTTGAGCTTCACTAACAGATTTTGGGTATCTCTTTTTGCTTCACGCCGTTTAAAAGTAAGAACACTTTGCGTATCTGTGTCGCTGAATGTGTTGTAAAATGAGTGAATTTTCAAGGGGGTAGCTATGGGAATGGTGGGGCTGGTACATACGACCCGGCTTGTTGTCGAGCCAGTGCATAATGCTGTTACAGCCCATTGTCCTGAGATAGAATGCAATCATGTAATGGATGAAGGGATTTTGCGCCGTCTTGCAGCTCAGGGCTCTATTACACCTGAAATAACCCAATGGCTGACCGATATGGTGGCATCGACCCAGGAGATCGGAGCTGAGCTTGCTGTGGTAAGCTGCTCATCGCTTTCGCCCTGTGTCAATGATGTTCAAGAGCAGCTTTCGATACCTGTATTGAAAATTGATGAGCCGATGATGAAACATGCTATCACGCATGGTGACAGCATTGGTTTGGTTATGACCAACCCGACGACTGAAAAACCATCGACGCTTTTATTTGATCAGGTTGCCAAGCGGCTGGGGCGTGATGTAAGATTGGTGCCACGGCTCTGTCCAGATGCTTTTGCTAAGCTCAATCAAGGAGATATCTCAGGTCATGATCACGAAGTCTGTGATGTTGTAGAAGCACTGTTAGCCGAAATTGATGTTGTCATGCTGGCCCAGATATCTATTGCCAGAGTTCGAAAGCAGCTTAACCCTGCTTTTTCTGGAAGGGTCTTTTCCAGCCTTGATTTTATCGGTCAAAAGATTCGCGAGATTCTTGATAGTAGATAGAAACCAGCTTTATCAATCCATTTATCTATCCCATAGGTGACAGGATGAAGGAACACGAGAGCTACCTGCTCGGTATTGATATCGGCGGGACGGGGGCAAAAGCGGGTGTTTTTACACGAGCTGGTGACCTCGTCGGTTCTGGATATGGCGAGTATGCGATGATCAGTACCGTACCTGGCCAGGCTGAACATGATGCAGAAGCCTGGTGGCAGGCGACCATCCTGGCCATAAAACAGGCGATTGCTGACATAAGCCCCGAACTCATCACCGGAATTGGCGTTGGCTGCACTAATGGACTCATTGCCGTTGATCGCCAGGGCGTACCGATACGTCCGGCTATCATGCTATGGGATCAGCGGGCATTGCCTGAGGTTGATCGGATCAGGGAACAGCTTGGCGCTGAAAAAGTGTTTGAGGTTACCGGTAATCCGGTTGCACCAGGCGCGTTTTCACTGCCGACGATTCTCTGGTTGAAGCATCAGGAACCGGAACAATTTGCCAATGCTTATAAACTGATGGTGCCGGGCGGCTATCTGATTGCCAGGATGACTGGTGAGTTTACCATCGATTACTCTCGAGCGTCGACAACCCTGCTCTTTGACATCCGTAAACGAACATGGTATCAACCGTTTTTCAAGACCTTAGATATTCCTCTGGACAAACTGCCGACGCCCATGCCCTGCGATCAGGTCGTCGGCGGTATAACTCAAGCTGCAGCTGCGTTGACCGGGCTTAAAGCCGGCACTCCGGTGATTGCAGGATGCATGGACACCATTGGGGCCTCGATTGGCACAGGGGTCTTACATGAAGGCCAGTGCTTTATAATCATGGGAACAGCCGCACGTGTGGCCGGACCGCTGAACAAAGCTTTGTTTGACCATCGGTTTATGAACTGCACCCACATCAAGGATGACTATTGGCAATATATTGGAGCGATTAATGGTGTCGGCTCGTCTTTGCGCTGGATTCGCGACACCTTCTGCCAGATGGAGCAGAAAGTGGCTGATATGTCAGGTACAGATGTCTATGAATTGATTACCGATCAAGCCGCCCAAGCACCTCCCGGAAGCAAGGGGCTCTTGTTTTTACCCTATTTAGCCGGCGAGAGAACACCGATTTGGGACCCCTATGCGCGCGGGGTCTTCTTCGGAGTGACACTTGGCCATAACCGTAATGATTTTTTTCGCTCCGTACTCGAAGGAGCAGCTTTTGCCATCAGGCATGTGATTGAACTTCTGGAAACGGATGTTGGACTTGCCATAGAAGACCTCCGAATTGGCGGAGCTGCTGCATCGAGTAAAATATGGAACCAGATTATTGCCGATGTTCTCGGCAAAAAGGTTGTCAGCCTTACCCAAAGCCATACTGAGGTCTTGGGAGCTGCTGTACTTGCCGGCGTCAGTCTGGGCGCATATACAGATTTTGAGTCGGCAATGACACAGACCGTCACCCTCGGTGACACATTTGAGCCTGATGATATGGCTCATGAAAGTTATAATCGTTTGTTTCCGATGTATCGAGAACTGTATGAGGAAAACAAACATCACTTCAAAAAGTTGGTAGAATTAGATCTGCCCCAGGGGTGGGTTACTAAAGGTGCACGAACATGACTGAACCAAACGTTACACAAAGTTTGTCTTACTACGCCAGAAGAGCCTACAAGCGAGGTCTTGTAGGCGGTACCGGAGGGAATTTCAGTGCCCGTATCGGGCAGGACAAGATGGTTATCACCGCTTCAGGTCTTTCACTAGGGGATACCGCAGAAGAGAACCTCATTGAAATGGATATCTCAACGTACTCCTGGCAGCCAAAGGCAGAGTATATACCCTCGAAGGAATATCTTTTTCATGCCGATATCTTGCGATTGCGTCCTGATGTCGCGGCTGTTTTGCATATCCATCCACCATACGCCACCACATTTGCAGTGCTCAGACGTGACATCCCCATGGTCACGGATGCGGCCTTTAAGCAGCCGAAGATACCTCGGGTTCCCTTCGCGCCTTCCGGCACCGAGGAACTTCAATCCAATGTTGTCAACGCTCTTGAAGAATATGCTGATTGCAAGGTTTTGCTGCTTGAGCAGCATGGGATCATTTGTCTTGGAAGCTCTGTCCGCTGGGCCTATGACATTGCCGATTTGACGGAGGAATTGGCCAGAATCGCTTATTTAAAAGAAATGCTGTCCTCAAAATAACAAGATTCAGTGCAGGTGAAAAACGGCAAAGCTCTACCTGGTATGATAAAAATGATAATTAATTGCCAGTCGATCTGAAGAATAGAGACCAAAGCCAGAGTGATGGATGGGTGCTTTGTCGAATGGTAAGAATTTAATGAAAAGAGAGGATAATGAGTAAAAAGAGTTTTCAAGACTACTATCCTGACTCTTTGAGTCATTGCTATGGCTGTGGGGCGTTAAATGAAAAAGGTCTACAGATCCAAAGTTACTGGGATGGGGATGAATCGATTGCCCGCTTTTCCCCGAAGGACTATCACCTGGCCTTCCCTGGATACGTCTACGGTGGTTTAATTGCCTCTTTGATTGACTGCCATTGTGTGGGCACGGCTGCTGCTGCAGCCTATCGACATGAAGAAAGAGCGCCGGGAACAAAGCCATCGTTTCGTTATGTTACCGCCTCCCTGCAGGTGGATTATATCAAGCCTACCCCGCTTGGCCCGCAGATTGAAATCAGGGCGGCAGTAGAAGAAATAAAGGGTAAAAAAACCATCATCACTGCAACAGTTAAAGCAGGACCTGAAATTTCTGCCAGAGGTAGAGTGGTTGCCGTTAGAATCCCTGATCATTTACTTCCAGACGAATAGCAGAGACTAAAAAAAACCTTACTATGCAGGCATCGGGGGAGCGGATTGGTGTTGTCAATGTCTGCGGGCTTGAAGAGTAAACGTGTGGCTTTCATGAGCACGAATCGGCTTGGCTTCATTATTTCTAATATTTCACTTCAGTTTTTCTGATAGACGGGTTAAAGTAAGCATCAGACCTGTAGGGTCACGTCAACCCTTATTTTCATTAATCCCAAATCTTAACCAAGGAGAATACCCATGTCTGAGAGCGTTTACAAAATTATCGATATGGTTGGATCAAGTACTATATCATGGGAAGAGGCTGCCCAGAGTGCGGTTAAAGCAGCAGGATTAAGTCTGCGCGACTTGCGCATAGCCGAGGTTGATAAACTTGATATGATAATTGAGGATGGCAAGGGCGTCATTTATCGAGCTCGAGTAAAATTATCTTTCAAAATCCTATCTGATTAATAGAATCTCGCTGCTGTTAGCAGGGGGCTGCGGAACTACGTGTCGGCCTCAGAATAAATCCATGGCTTCTTTATGAGAGAATGGTGGAGTATGTCCGCACGCCGGTAGGTGAGTTCTTAATATAGTGATAAAGGCTTCATACCAGGACTAAAGGAAGATACCAGGCAATTCACATCTATTGCTGGTCATGGTTTTGCCTTGGTGCAGGGCATATTTCTGCGCGGCAGTACCAAACTGGAATGGGTACTGCCGTGCTCAAATGACAGGCAGTGGTGTTTACGCGAGCTCTTCTGCAAATGCTTTGCCATAATCCTGACAAGCTTTCAGTCCTTCATCACTTACAACCTGGGCTTCCGTAAGATTGAGCGGCCCTAGATCGGTCATGTTCATTTTGAAGACATGTTTCATCGTATCGTAAATCATCAGTGCGCTCTCGCCACTATGGGTATGCGATCCGAAGGCCCCTCCTGATTTACCATCCAGGTTGGCTAGTTGGGCTCTAAAGAGAAACTGCTTCATGCCGCCTGTCATATCCTTATGATAGGTAGGACAGCCAAACAGATAGCCATTGTAACCGATGATGTCTTCTTCAAACTCAATGTCCGAAATCTTCTTAACTTCAGCTTCACAGGCGCCAAAGCGCAGACCTTCGGCTAGATAGTTTGCCATCGCCTCTGTTTTTCCTGTCCGACTTGAATATACGATGAGTACTTTCTTCATATGATCTCCTTTAGCTTTTAGTGGTTGTCTCGCTGCTCACATGGGTTTACTGACAGGCTGAACTATAAAACTACAGCACTATCATGATCACTATTGCTGACTCAGTTGAATCGTTTTGCTTTATCTACCAATCTTTTCTTGTAATTGCCAATACTCAAGAGCCAAAAAATGAAAATAGTAGGTTTTCAGATTACGTGAGTAGGCGCTGAAAATAGTAACATTTCCTCTCTACGGGGTTCAGAATACATAATAGTCTTTTAATAACACCTGAATTAATTACGTAAAGCAAAAAGAGTAATTATTCATAACCATTACCTAACGTGTTGCCAAGTGGTGGCTATCTATGGTATCACATGATGGTGTTCGTCTTGAGCACACAGCTCTTGTTTTGGTGTTTTGTTTGTTAACCCGGGAGTTTTAGACCGAAAACTGATCACAATTGTCTGGAGGGAGTAATGAAAATGTGGAAGAGTCTTTTTATCGGTTGTACACTTGTCATGGCAACTGCCAGTCTGTGCGCAGCAGAAAATGGTGATACACTTAAATCAATAAAAGATCGGGGCTATATCCAGGTCGGAGTTAACGGCGATTTGTTTGGATTTGGCAAAGCAGACCAGAAAGGTATCTGGAAAGGGCTTGATGTAGATACTGCCAGCGCTGTTGCCGTAGCTGTTTTTGGTGACTTGAATGAGCGTCTGCGCTTTACTCCGCTGACTGCCAAAACTCGATTTACGGCACTCCAGTCAAAGGAAATTGATCTGTTAACGAGAAATGCGACTCAGACACTTGGCCGTGACACCTCTCTTGGTCTTGATTTCGTCCAAGTCAACTATTACGACGGGCAGGGGTTCATGGTACCCAAAGCCCTCGGTGTTAAGAGTGCCAGCGAACTCAGTGGTGCCACTGTCTGTGTCTTGCCTGGAACCACAACGGAACAAAATGCTGCCGATTTTTTCCGCTCCAACAAGATGGAATGGAAAACAGTAACCATTGAAAACACGGCAGAACTCTCTCAGGCATTCTGGGCAGGACGTTGTGACGTTTTGACCTCCGATGCTTCTCAGCTTGCCGGCTTGCGGGCAAGTGCTCCAAAACCTGCTGATTATATGATTCTTCCTGAAATCATCTCAAAAGAACCCCTGGCACCGGCAGTGCGCCATGGCGACAACCAGTGGAAAGATATCGTTAACTATTCCGTCCTGGCTATGATCAATGCCGAGGAACTTGGCATTACATCAGCAAATGTTGATGAAATGCTGAAATCAGAAAATCCAAAGATTCAAAGATTTTTAGGTGTCTCACCGGGTAATGGCGCCGCCTTGGGCCTTGATGAAAAATTCGCCTATAACATCATTAAGCAAGTTGGTAATTACGGAGAAGTATTTGAGCGCAATGTCGGTGTTAAAACTCCGTTGGGTATCGAGCGAGGTCTTAACGCCCTGTGGACAGATGGCGGCTTGATGTATTCTCCACCATTTAAATAAGCTTTTTATATAAAGACGTCTCTAAGAGACATACCGCTCACCCTTAACCGCCTGGCTGACGATTATATGGGTGAGCGGATGTTAGCAGCTTCGCCTCTCAAACTTTACGGTAATTTATATATCTTCTATTGCTGCGAAGGGGGAGTATAGCAAGCAGATTTTCTGTGCTGCCTTGTACAAACATTATTTCATTTATATCGTCTATGGTCTCCAATAATATTGACTCAAAAAAGACGTACTTCTGGAATGATGAAAAGACCAGAGCTGTTCTGTATCAGATTCTCACTGCTGCCTTCGTTGCATTTATGGGGTACTATCTGATATCAAATGTCCAGAGCAATATGGCAAAGCAGTCAATTGCCAGCGGCTTCGGGTTCATTCAGAAAGAGGCAGCCTTTGAACTCGGAGAATCTCTCATTGAATATTCGGCTGCAGATACCTACGGCAGGGCTTTGATCGTTGGTGTACTCAACACCCTTAAAGTCTCTCTTGTCGGCATGATCCTGACGACGATTTTGGGCACCATTGTGGGCGTTTGTACCCTCTCCAAAAACTGGTTGATTGCCAAGTTAGGGTTTATATATGTCGAAGTATTCCAGAATATTCCCGTTTTGCTGCAGCTTTTCTTCTGTTACGCCCTGTTTTACGAGACTTTTCCTGCACCCCGGCAGGCACTTAATCCGGTAACAGGCATTTATGTCACTAACAGAGGGATTGATTTTGCTGTCCCGGCAGCTCACCCAGCCTGGGGTTATGCGGGCTTGGCATTTCTGGCGGCAGGTGTCATCATATTTTTCGTTAAGCGATGGGCGGTAAAGCGTCAGGAACAAACGGGCCAGCAATTTCCCCTATTCTGGGTTGGTATTGGTCTTCTTGCCGGGTTACCGTTGATCGCCTGGATTATCAATGGGACTCCCACTCAGATGGATGTCCCTGAGCTCAAAGGCTTTAATTTCACAGGTGGTAAAAATATCAGTCCTGAATTTTCCGCGCTTCTTATTGGTCTTGTTCTTTACACGGCGTCATTTATTGCTCAAATTGTCCGTGCTGGGATCCAATCAATCAGCCATGGCCAGTCTGAAGCGGCAATGACCATCGGCTTGAAGCCGGCTTTTGTCCTTAAGCTCGTTATCTTTCCTCAGGCATTGCGGGTTATTGTTCCACCCTTGACCAGTCAGCTTCTGAACTTGACCAAAAACAGCTCGCTTGCTGTTGCCATCGGCTACCCGGATTTTGTACAAGTCGCTGGAACGACTATCAACCAGACCGGTCAGGCCGTTGAAGGAGTTGCTTTGATGATGCTGGTTTACCTGACTTTTAGTTTGTCCACATCTGCTTTTATGAACTGGTATAATAAAAAAATAGCCATTGTTGAGCGTTAGAGAATAATGAGTACGACAACATCACCGATTGCAGAGATAAAGCCGCCGGCAACAAATGTAGGCGTTATCGGCTGGCTGAGAACTCATCTTTTCAACGGTGTATTCAACTCTATAGCCACAATTTGTATTCTTGCCATACTGGCCAGAATCATCCCAGAATTTATCCAATGGGCCTTTATCGAAAGTGTCTGGTTTACCTCAGGTCAGGAATGCCACCAGGCCAAGGGTGCCTGCTGGTCGGTAATTACTCAAAATATTCGTTTCAATATTTTTGGTTATTTCCCCTATGAGCACCAGTGGCGTCCGCTGCTTGCGATGATCATTCTGGTTTGCATGTTGATCTATAGCAGGGACTGGAATAAGTGGAACAAAAAACTCGGCTATGTCTGGCTTTTTGCTCTTTTCGTCATGGGGCTTTTGATGAAAGGAGGTCTTTTCGGACTTGTCTCCGTTGAAACGACAAAATGGAGCGGTCTCCCCCTGACGCTGCTGCTCTCTTTTTTCGGTATCCTGGCTTCATATCCGCTCGGTGTTGTTCTCGCCCTCGGGCGTCGTTCGAACATGCCGATTATTAAATCACTTTGTATCGTTTATATTGAAATGATCCGTGGTGTACCGCTCATTACCATGCTTTTCATGTCCTCTGTAATGTTTCCCCTGTTTCTGCCGGAGGGCGTGACCATTGACAAGGTGTTGCGAGCCCAGGTGGCCATTATACTGTTCACTGCTGCATATATCGCCGAGGTTGTAAGGGGTGGTCTGCAGGCCATGGATAAAGGTCAATATGAAGCTGCTGAATCCATGGGGCTGAATTACTATCAGATGATGCGACTGGTCATATTGCCTCAGGCATTGAAAATCGTTATTCCGCCAACGGTCGGCATTCTGATATCAGCGTTTAAGGATACCTCGCTTGTGGTAATTATCGCTTTATATGACATCCTTAATACGACAAAATCGATACTGACTGAACCAGAATGGACCGGTTTCAGTACCGAAGCGTATATCTTTATCGCCATGATTTACTACGTCTGCTGTTTCTCGATGTCACAATACAGCCGTCGAATAGAGAAGGAGCTTGAGTACAAAAGTACGTCTGAATAAATTTAATTATTAGGGCTTAAGAGACGTTATGAATACTGAGCTGTCAAACGACACCACGCCGGACTCCAATGGCAGACCGATCATCGAAATTATTGCCATGCACAAATGGTTTGATGATTTCCATGTTCTTAAGGACATTAACCTGCAGGTGCAGCCACAGGAGCGAATCGTTGTTTGTGGTCCTTCTGGTTCGGGTAAATCCACCGTAATTCGCTGCATTAATCGCTTAGAAGAACACCAGCGCGGTAAGATTATTGTCAACGGTACCGAGCTGACCAGGGACTTAAAAAATATCGAAAAAGTCCGTACTGAGGTTGGCATGGTGTTTCAGCACTTCAATCTTTTTCCGCATCTGACCATTGTGGAGAATCTCACCCTTGGCCCTATATGGGTGAGAAAAACACCGAAGAAAGAAGCGGAAGAGCTGGCAATGCACTATTTGGAGATTGTGCGTATTCCCGAGCAGGCCAACAAATATCCAGGCCAAATCTCTGGCGGACAACAGCAGCGAGTTGCTATAGCCCGCAGTCTCTGCATGAAACCCAAAATTATGCTCTTTGATGAGCCGACCTCAGCCCTTGACCCGGAGATGATCAAAGAGGTTCTTGATGTCATGGTTGATCTGGCCCGAGAAGGAATGACAATGATTGTGGTTACCCATGAGATGGGCTTTGCCAAAACCGTTGCCGACAGGGTCATATTCATGGATTATGGAGAAATCGTTGAAGAAAATGAACCCCATGAATTCTTTGACAATCCGCAACATGAAAGAACACAGCTGTTTCTCAGCCAGATTCTCTAAATCGTTCAGCCTTGATTACTGTACTGCGGATGTATTCGCTCTATCCTTTTCGATATTGATCACTCTACACTGATGTGTATCTGTGCCAAGCACAGGTGTCATAGTATTATGGTATGCGGAATTTTTTGTGAGATGAGCTTAGAAATCTATATCGGAGTAGCTTTTATCTTCTTCAAGCTGCTTCAGGTAGGCGACAAGCTTCGTTTTCTGATTTCGTGAGAGATCTGCAAACTCACCCCCTACTTCCATCGCAGCAGGCGCAGGCACAGCGCGTTGTTCCGGGTTCTTAATCCAGACCTTTTTTGCAGATAATTCTTCCAGGCTTATTCCGGCAGCGTCATAAATCTCCATGTGCCACTCATCAGGAAAATCATACTCGCCAAAACATTTAAATGAGAAGCCATACTCAGTGAGATTGATGATCTGACCTATGCCATCAGGGAAAACAGCAATTCCATGATCTACTAATTGACGTCTGCATTTCCTGGGTTTAAACTCTTGTCCCGCAGTCATATAATCAAGCTCATTTCGAACTGATATTCATCTGAATGAATTAATGCCAAGTAAGTGCTGAATGCTGGTTCGTGGCATGCAAATAATATACCTGCGATTAATAAGACGTGTAAGTTTATTTCAGGCCTTTGCTAGATGGCATTTTGCCGTCAATGAATTCTGACAAGGATACTTCTTTTCTAACGAAAATCTGATTTTTAGGAATTTGTTTTTCGATATACCGGAATCAAACCCGGTCAACTCGAACACTAAATGACACTTTGTGGTAGTGTTGTCAACGATGCAACACAGTCAACCATGCTTGGATTGAGCAATAATTAAAAGGGCAATTGTTTGGGGTCAACTGATTGTCAGGAATGGTCTCGCAAAACAGCTCATCCGTGCAGACGACTTTCTCAACCCCAATGGGTATAAGTGATGTCAACTTGAGAAATTCTCTTCACATCAGGTAGTGGTGCACCAGAGAGTTTCTGGCAATCAAGAAAAAAGGTTTTGTATTCTTCTTATGAGAATTGTGCAGGTCGAACGATAATTTACAGGTAAAATCGTCAGAATGCCCTTCTTTCTTGTCTTATTTGTAGAGATAACATAACATTATAGTGGGCAAGAAAATAGAAGGTTCACCGAGTGGGTTGGGCGCTTATCGGGAGCTAAATAAAAAGGACTTGCACAGGGTATGCAAGTCCTTGCCATCTGGTGGAGCTAGACGGGATCGAACCGACGACCTCTTGAATGCCATTCAAGCGCTCTCCCAGCTGAGCTATAGCCCCATATGAGATGCAAAATAAGAGATGTCCGTATAACAGGGTTTGGTGTCGGTGTCAATAAAAATCAGGTATTGAGCCAATTGCCGCCCATTAATCTTGCTAAGTAATGAACGCTCTGGTATCCTTCCGTGTTCTGAAGTTTAAGTGGTCTTGCTCGTTTTGACGGGAGTTGCTGACAGCAGCGCAGGGTAAGAGTATTACCGCTAACAATTATTTCTACATACGATGTAAGGAAAGTAATATGTACTCACCATTCAATTTTCTATTTGGCTGGCTTTCCAACGACCTGGCCATAGATCTGGGAACAGCAAATACAGTCCTATATGTAAAGGGCAAAGGAATCGTCCTGCGTGAACCCTCAGTTGTAGCTGTCCGCCAGGATGGGCGAATGAGCAAAGTACTGGCGGTAGGTCAGGAAGCAAAGCAGATGCTTGGCAAGACGCCTGGTAATATTCGGGCGATTAGACCGATTAAAGATGGCGTTATAGCTGATTTTGAAGTGACTGAGGCGATGTTACGCTATTTTATCAAGAAGGTGCATAATCGTCGGACGTTGGTCCATCCTCGAATCATGATTTCGGTCCCATCAGGTATTACGCAGGTGGAGAAACGTGCCGTTAAAGAGTCAGCTGAGTCGGCCGGTGCTCGTGAAGTATATCTGATTGAGGAACCTATGGCTGCTGCTATTGGCGCTGATCTTCCAATTACTGAACCAACTGCGAATATGATCATTGATATCGGCGGTGGAACAACGGAAGTGGCGGTGATTTCCCTTGCGGGTATTGTCTATGCAAAATCAGTTCGGGTAGCCGGTGATAAAATGGATGAGGCAATCCTGCAATACATCAAACGCAAGCATAATCTGGCAATCGGTGAGCGAACGGCCGAGCTGATTAAAACGACCATTGGCAATGTCATTCCGGAAGAGCCTTATGAAACAATGGATATAAAAGGCAGGGATTTGGTTTCCGGCGTACCTAAAACGCTGACGGTCGGTGCCGATGAAATTCAGTCTGCCATTGCAGAACAGGTGGATGTTATCGTTGAGGCGGTGCGCGTTGCCTTGGAATTGACGCCTCCGGAACTCGCCGCAGATATCGTTGATCAGGGGATTGTCCTAACAGGTGGCGGTGGTCTCTTGAAAAACCTCGATAAATGTCTGAAAGAGGAAACAGGGATGCCGATTATTGTAGCTGAAGACCCGCTCTCATCGGTTGTACTTGGTTCAGGAAGGGCTCTTGACAACCTGGATATCCTCAAAGAAGTCACAATTGATTAGTTAAACTCAAGACGCTGTCGTTCCCCGTGACCAGGATAACAATTTATTATCAGTTGTGAGAAGACAAGCCAAGGACAAGAAAGCAAGGACGAAGTCTCTACGTTTACGTATTTTCTTATTGATATTGGTTCTGTTTTC
>JABDPQ010000094.1 GCA_013042695.1 Desulfobacterales bacterium
GCGAGCCGCGCAATACCCATCGCCCATGCCCCTGCGGCATTGACGACCTGAAGGGCTCGAATTTCAGACAACTCCCCGGTGCGCTGATCTCGGCATAGTGCTGCGGTTATCGTTCCATCTGCGATGACAAAAGAAACTACCTCAGAATGAGGCCAGTAGATACTGTCAGTCACCCGCTTTGCATCGGCAACATTTTCCAGTGCCAGGCGGAACGGGTCAACGGTCGCATCGGGCAGAAGATAGACACTTTGCAGATTATCAGCCAGGTGCGGCTCAATCCCACGTGCATCAGATGGTGAGATCGATTCACATTGAATTCCAGCATCTGCACACCATTCAGGAAAATGCAGGGCAAAATCAGCATCGTCTGCTTCGGTGGCTACAAAAAGTGCTCCGGTGTTTTCAATGCACTGAGGGGCGAGATCTTGTAAAATTTTGCTTTCAATACGACATTCTTTTGCGGCAAGAAGATCGTTTGAGACATAGCGCGCACCCGAATGAAGCAAACCGTGATTGCCTCCGGAAGCACCTGCACATAAATCTTTTTTATCAAGAAGCAGACATTGAATACCTCTGAGCGCAAGATCACGCATGATGCCGACGCCTGTCACACCCCCGCCGATGATGAGCGCCTCTGTTTCAATAACTTTCATGTTGTCCTTGTGCCGAAACTCATGAATTTAATCCCTGCACGCAATGGAAGTAGCATATTTCACTATTGAGACCTATTGCCTAGATAAGCTTTTTTCAGCAGGCTTTCGTCGTCCGCCGTGCTCCTTGTATCCTGGATCTTCCGGAGCGCTGATCAGAATGTTGTCAGAGTCCTTCTCACTGCATCCTTCCAACCAACATATTTTCTGTTTCGAATCTCCTCAGAAAGATCGGGGCTGAATCGACGCTCAAGCTTCCAGGTATCAGCAAATTCTTGTGGCTGCGGATAAATGTTTTTTTGCAATCCTGCAAGATAGGCCGCCCCGACCGCAGTTGTTTCTAATATTTGCGGTCGGTCAACCGGTGCATTGAGAATGTCGGCAAGAAATTGCATGGTGAAATTAGAGGCGACCATACCGCCATCAACTCGTAATACCGGCGCGTTTTCCTGTTGCCAGTCGTTTTGCATTGCCTCCAATAGGTCTCGTGTCTGGTAACAAACAGACTCAAGAGCCGCCCGGGATAATTCAGCAGGACCGGTACCGCGGGTGATGCCAAAAATGGCCCCGCGCGCTTCGGCATCCCAATGTGGTGCTCCAAGGCCAGTAAATGCGGGTACCAGGTAGACATCCTGATGAGGATCTGCTGATCTCGCCAAACCACCGGAATCAGACGCTTCATCAATCAACCCCATAGCATCTCTCATCCACTGCACCGCTGCTCCAGCTACGAAGATCGAACCTTCCAGAGCATAGGTGGTTACACCATTGATGCGATAGCCTATGGTGGTTAGAAGTTTATTTTTCGACCTGACAGCCTGCCTGCCTGTATTGAGGACCGCAAAACATCCGGTACCGTATGTGGACTTAAGCATACCGGGCTGAAAACATGCCTGGCCGACAAGGGCGGCCTGCTGATCACCAGCTATGCCGCATACGGGTACACTACCGCCCAGGATATCGGAACTGGTTGTCCCATACTCGTAAGAACTGTCATATACTCCGGGCAAAAGTGCCTGGGGTATCTCGAGCAAGTCAAGAAGATCCTGGTCCCAATCATTATCGTGAATGTTAAAGACCATGGTTCGAGCAGCATTGGTGGCATCGGTGGCATGCACTCTGCCACTTGTCAGCCGCCAGAGAAGGAACGTATCGACCGTTCCAAATGCCAGGTTGCCGGCTTCAGCCTGCTGCCTGGCGCCATCACAGTTATCGAGTATCCAGCGAATTTTCGTCCCTGAAAAATAAGGGTCAAGCAAAAGCCCGGTTTTTTCGGTTATGGCCTCTTCATATCCCCCCGTGCTCAAGGTTGAACAATAATTCGATGTCCGTCGGTCCTGCCAGACAATCGCGTTATAAACGGGTTTACCTGTCTCCTTATCCCAGATTATGGTGGTTTCCCGCTGGTTTGTGATGCCGATTGCCCCTATGTCCGTGATCGCAATCCCTGCCTTATCTACCGCTGCTTTTATGGTATTAAGCGTTGACGACCAGATCTCTTCGGGATCATGCTCCACCCAGCCAGATTGCGGGAATATTTGGGTAAATTCCTGCTGAGCGACGGAGATGATAGCCAAAGACGCATCAAATATAATTGCCCTGCTGGAGGTGGTTCCTTGGTCAATGGCAAGCACATATGTATTCATTTTACGCCTCTTTAATCTTTCATTGGAAGTACTGTTTCGTTTTCATTAACGAATATTTCAGCATGGAGCCTCTTTCATCGAGAACCTGATGAAAAGGAATAACGATGTTCTGACACTTGGTAACAATTGCCACTTCCAGATGGAGGACTTTGGCGAGCATTACGGCGAAATTCCAGCTGTTATCCTATGATTTGCTGTTTGCATTAATAAAGTACTCATCGTATTTGGCGCCTGCCTCGTCACCAAACAGTTTTTCGCAAGCCTCCAAAAGCCCCCCGGAGTGCTTCAAGGTCTCTGGTGATACAAGCAGTGCCAGTTTGGAACGCCGTCTCAGATAGTCTTCGAGTTTTACAATCAATTCATTTTCTGCAAGGTGGTCGATTTCGCATCGACGAATGCCTGATCCCTCGATCAAGATTTCACCCATGCGAGGATCTTTTTCAATGGCATCAAGCATAGGTATCGCATGCTCAGCATATCGACGCCATAATCTCTCACCCAACATTTCACCCGTATCACCGGCAATGACCAGGCTTAAGCCGAGTGCATGAGCTTTCTTAAAATAGGCTGTCTTGACTTGCTGTCCTGGTTCCCCGTACCATTTCGTTTTGACAGGATTAAGTTTAACCCCCAGTTTGCCGACTTCCTGACAAATCTCCTCGCCAACATTAAGACAATCCGTCAATTTGCCGCCAAAAATACTGATATGGTTTTTCTCATCAGATGTTTCAACCACATGCTTTCGAGACATCTTCAGGAAATCGTCACCGGCTTTTTCACCTTTTTTTACTGCCAGGGGGCGCACTCCCCATCTTTCCGAGATAATATCGCTTGCTTCAAGGGGCTTTGTTAAATCAAGCCGGGCGTTAATGTTGGACAATACGAAATCACGGTCTTCAACCGACACCTCAGTTTCCGGAGTTTCCACAAAGGTATCGGTTGTCCCAATGCAGGTGCGATCAGCCATGGGTATGGTAAAAAACAAGCGGCCATCATCTGCAAAAAAGGCCAATACACGGAGTTTACGTGACAGTCGAGGTACAATAAGGTGAATGCCTTTTGAAAATACGTGACGATACTGTGTTGCCACACCGGTCATTTCATTATGGCTGTCAATGAAGGCACCAGCAGCGTTTATTATCACCTTGGAACGTATTTTAAATTGCTGGTTACTGATCTGATCTTCTACCTCCGTAACCCAGTGATTGTCAGCATCTCTTGACGCACCGACGGATTTGACATAGTTTGCGGTAATGCATCCATTATCCATTGCCTTCTGGATAAAGTTGAAAACGAATCTGGCATCGTTGTCATGCAGGTATGCATCAGAATACTCAACACCGCCGATACTGTTATCTGTATTAATAAGCGGCTCTTTGCTTTTTATCTTATCGGCTGAGAGTAAGCGCGGAATACGTGTTTTGGCCCGTCCAAACAACCAGTATATCCAGGTACCGATAAGCATAAACCAGGGAGGGATGCGGGAATTTTTGGATAATGTGGTCAGGAAACGGATTTCTTTGACTGTCGATGGAAAGCTCCTCAGCAATTCATTCCTGGATTTGCACAGATTGTTGACCAGTCTGAATTCATAGGTTTCCATATATTTAATACCGCCCCAGACCAGATTGGATGATTCCTGGCTGGTGAAGCCGGAAAAATCACGTGCATCTATCAAGGCGACATTGACGTCGCGGGAAGCCAGAGCTGCAGCAGAAACTGCTCCATTGATTCCGCCCCCTATAATCAGAACATCAAAACTGGAGGCCTCTAGTTTTTCGATGTTCTGTTGTCTCAATTTCATCTTATTTGAGGTAAATGCCTTTGCGGTTCACCAGTCTTTTACACATATTTGAAGACAAAAATAAACCAGCCAATGGAAAAGGCGAGTCCACCCCACAGTGGTGCTCCAAAAAAGGCCAGCCACCCCAGGTTGATAAATCCGGTCCCCAACCAGGAGATGAATAACCGATCACCTCGTGTTGTATCCAGGCCGAACAGGCCCCGTCTTGGATTGCCGCCAGGACTGAAACGTTCCCATACGCCCATGGCAGTAATTGATAACACAATGGCTATGAAAAAAGCTGCAGTCGGCCAGGTCCATGCCATCCAGGATAAGCCCATAATACTGTCCTCCTTTGACTAAACCCGTCCCAGGGCGAAACCTTTGGCGATATAGTTTCGCACAAAGTAGATAACGATTGCACCTGGAATAATGGTGAGTGAACCCGCAGCGGCAAGCAGCCCCAGTTCATAGCCCGAACTGCTTGCTGTACGCGTCATAGTGGCGGCAATCGGTTTGGCATCAACAGAAGTCAATGTTTTTGCCAGCAACAGTTCCACCCATGAATACATGAAGCAGAAGAACATCGTCACACCAATACCGGCAGCAATAGTCGGAATAAAAATGCGAATAAAAAACCTCCAGAACGAATAACCGTCCAGGAATGCTGTTTCATCCAGCTCCTTCGGCACCCCTGACATAAATCCCTCAAGAATCCACACTGCCAGTGGAATGTTGAACAGACAGTGTGCAAGGGCCACGGCAATATGGGTATCGAACAGATTGATTGCTGAATATAACTGAAAGAATGGCAACGCAAAGACAGCTGGAGGAGCCATGCGGTTGGTCAGCAGCCAGAAAAACAGGTGCTTGTCGCCAAGGAACCTGTATCGCGAAAACGCTTAAGCTGCCGGTAATGCCACCGTCACTGAGAGTAGCGTGTTGAAAACCACGTAGATTATTGAATTGATGTAGCCGTTGTACCAGGTCGGATCAGTGAATATGACCTTATAATTGGCAAGGGTGAAGTTTTGCGGGAAAAAAGAAAAACCTCCCAGTATTTCACCGGTGGTCTTAAATGACATCGAGACCAGTCCGTAAATCGGTAACATCAAAAACAAAATATACAGAGTCGGTACAAGCCATTTTCTTGGATGGGTCATGTTACTGCTCCTCGTTACGCATCATAATG
>JABDPQ010000096.1 GCA_013042695.1 Desulfobacterales bacterium
CTCTTCTACCGACTCAGTACCCTCTATTTGGCGCTTCCCGATTTGCTTGAACGAAAATCCGACATCCCTCTGCTGTTCAGGCATTTTCTTGAGGAATATGACAGGGCTTTGGCTGAAATGATATACCCTCTGCCGGACAAGGTGATCTCTCTGCTGTCCGGGTTGAGCTTTCAAGGAAACTTGCGGGAACTACAGAGTATCGTCACCCGATTTGCCTGTCTTTGCAATAAAAGCGAGCGAAACAACCAGGACTACCTCTTTGAACTCATCCAATCTTGCTGCCATGCACCTGTTATGCAGCCGGGGACCGAAGCACCTGCTCTTGCAGGCCTGGTCAATTTTGACGGAACACTTGCAGATAGTGTGAAAGAGACTGAGAAAATCCTTCTATACCAAGCCCAAGAAAACTGTGGCGGCTCCATACAGTTGATGGCGAAACAACTCGGTGTAGGTCGCACAACCTTGTGGAGAAAATTAAAAGAACATAATATCAGCTGAGGACCAGGCGGGCAGTTCATTGTTTTTTTTGGCTTACTAATTGCATGGCATCTATCGATGTTGATCAAAACCCGAACGGGCATGGTAACTATGACGTGCAACAGTTCACCATAGTCGCGCGGCCACCTCATTTTGATCAGATTTCTTTAGTGGGGATAGGAGCAGCACCTTAAATCACAGTGTTTCATCACTGAAACGAAAAGGAGTGAATGCTAATGGGTACAAAAAAGTGTTTATCGGTCTGTTTAGTTTCGTTGCTTTTTCTGTTTGGCCTGACGGCCACGAGCTTTGCTGAAAACGTCTTGCGGATAGGAACATTGGGCAGTGATGCCATTTCACTGGATCCCCATATGTCAACCAAATCTCAGGACAAAATTATTTTCCCGATGATCTTCAACGGCCTTGTGCGATTCAAACCGGGAACCGCCGACCTCAATGGTATTGAACCTGATCTTGCAGAGAGCTGGGATATATCTGCAGATAAACTTGTCTGGACCTTTAAGCTGCGCAAAGGTGTCCAGTTCCATGGAGATTACGGTGAACTTAGTGCAGACGATGTGGTCTTTTCTCTCAATAAAGCCAAAGAGAAGAAAACCTCCTCAGCCTACAAGGAATACAGCGCTGTCGAATCTATCGTCGCTGTTGATCCGTATACCGTGAAAATTACACTGAGCGAAAAAGTGCCCTTCTTTCTTGGCACAGTGGTCAACTATCACGGTGGATTCATCCTATCCAAAAAAGCTTGGGAAAAGCTGGGAGAGCAGGCAGCAATGAATCCGGTCGGTACGGGTCCTTTTGCCTTTTCACAATACCAGTCAAAGCGTTACGTTGAATTGAAAGCCAATGAGAACTATTTTCGAGGCAAGCCATCCATAGATACAATCAACTATCGCTTCATGCCCGATGAAGCAACACGAGAACTTGCCTTTGAAAAAGATGAAGTTGATCTCTTTTACGGCCGACGGGAAGCCCGCTGGGTTAAAAGTCAGAGGCAAAAAAAGAATGCTGTGGTTGACGTGTTCGGTCTTGGCGAACTGCGCAACCTGCATCTGAACACATCTCAAAAGCCCTTTGACGATATCCGCGTTAGGCAGGCAATTGCCCATGCCCTTAATCGTGAAGCCCTGGTGACGTTTATTGGACCAGAGGTTGCTTCAGCTGCCAACTCGGTGGTTCCTGCAGGCTATCTGGGTCACTCCGACTCGGCAATGGTTTACGAGCATGATCTGGACAAGGCAAAAGAACTGCTTAAGCAGGCCGGATATGGCGATGGCCTTACCATCAAAGCGGTAATTACAAAAGTTGAATCCCTGCGACTTCCAATGATGGTCGTTCAGGAGCAGCTGCGACTTGCCGGCATCACTCTTGATCTCCAGGTCATTGAGCATTCAGCCTTCCACAAGATCATCCGCCAGAACCAGAGCGGGCTTGTTCTCTATGGAGCCTCACGCTTTCCTGTGGCAGATGTATACCTCAGCCAGTTTTTCCTCTCAGACAGCATTGTCGGCACACCCACGGGAATAACCAATTTCTCCCATGCCGCAGTTGCCGATGCTGAAATCAAGGGAGCAAAAACGGCAGTCGACCTGAACAAACAACTCGAACTTTGGGCTGCTGCACAGGACAAAGTTCAAAAAGATGTCTATGCGGTGCCTCTTTTCGAGCAGTACCTGGTGTGGTGTCGCAAAGCGAATCTTGATTACGGCTATAAACTTGAAAACAGTTTGTCAAACGGTCCTCTGATCACCGAAAAAACCAGTTTTAAATAAACTCGGTAAGAAAGTGTTTGGCTTTTACTCCTCCTGTTAACGTTGCAGGAGGAGTACTCCGGGATTCCCGGCGAGAATATTTTTAATGCCTGCTTTGAAGGACAGTACCCTCCGAAATTGATTCTTCATGAAAATGAGGAAGACAATCCACGGTGAATAATAGCTAATTCAAGAGGCGTATCATGCTGCAATACGTTATCCGACGTCTGCTTCTGGCCATACCAATCCTTGTGGCCGTGGTGAGCCTGGTTTTTTTCGTGGTACGGCTGGCGCCCGGCGACCCGGCCCAGGTCATGCTGGGGGATTCCGCATCCCAGGAATCCCTTGAGTCCCTCAGGAGCGAGCTTGGCCTGGACAGACCTGTTCTCGTCCAGTATGGAGAGTTTATGGTGTCGGTCGCCAGGGGTGATCTCGGAGATTCTATCATCAGAAAGCAGTCGATCAACACCATTGTGGCGGAGGTAATGCCCTACACCATAGAACTTACCATTGCAGGGGTATTGATGGGTGTCCTTTTCGGTATTCCGCTGGGGGTATTTTCCGCAGTATTTCGTAATAGTTTCGCCGATTATGTCACCCGGATTGGTTCACTTCTGGGATTGTCCTTTCCCGCCTTTTACTCCGGAATCCTTCTGCTTCTTGCATTTTCCGTCTATCTTGGCTGGTTTCCCGTGGTCAGCGATCCGGATATGAACAACTGGGGAGAAAGAATCCATATGCTGATTCTCCCGGCCATGAATTTAGGCCTGATCATGATGGCCTACGTGGTCAGATCGGCGAGATCCTCAATGCTTGAGACACTTGGTGAAGACTACATCCGCACGGCAAAAGCCAAGGGGCTTCCAGAATTTATCATTCTCTATAAACACGGGCTCAAAAACGCCTTGATTCCGGTAATAACCATCATCGGCCTCTACCTCGGAGTCCTGGTGGGCAATTCAGTGCTTACTGAAATTGTTTTTAACCGGCCCGGGCTTGGCAAGTTGATTCTGGCGGCCCTTGATGAGCGCGACTATAACCTCTTGCAGGGGCTTATGGTTATTTATGCCTTTATCATCGTGCTCGTAAACCTGGTAACTGATCTTACCTATGGAATGGTTGACCCAAGGATACGAAGACAATGAATACGCTTGCTCGATTCAAATATTTTGGCGCTGAAACTTATGAGGTTTTCAATCGCAACAAGACCTCCTGGGTTGGATTGCTCTTATTGCTGGCCCTTCTTTTGGTTGCCCTTTTTGCACCAATCCTGGCACCATATAATCCGGTGGAGCAGAATATCATTCAGCGACTGCAGCCGCCGTCCTCCCAGTTTCTGCTGGGTACCGATTATTACGGCAGGGATGTGCTGTCCCGGATTATCTGGGGCTGCC
>JABDPQ010000098.1 GCA_013042695.1 Desulfobacterales bacterium
GTAATAGTATATTCTTTTTGAAAATTTCTTATAAATTCAGCAGTTTCTGATTTCAGATTCCTGTCGAGATTAGCAAAAGGCTCGTCCAAAAGTAAAAGTGACGGGTTGATCACCATAGCTCTTGCAAGAGCCACGCGCTGCTGTTGGCCGGCAGAAAGCTGGTTAGGGTAATGCTGGACTTCGTCTGCAAGCTGGAAATAGTTGAGCATCTCCAGTGCTTTTTGTTTCATTTGCTGACCTTCAGTTTTGCGGCATTTTAATCCAAAGGTAACATTCTCAAAGACATTCATCGTCGGAAACAAGATGTAATCCTGGAAAACTAATATGGCAGGATTGCGCTTAAGGTCAGCTGACGAATAGATTGAACCACTATCTGGCTGTTCCAACCCAGCAATGATTTTCAACAGGGTCGTTTTTCCGGCTCCGGATGGACCAATGATCGAAACCATCTCACCTTCTGAAATATCAAAGGTGATATCTGTCAGGACATTTTGACTGCCATATGCTTTGTGAATCGAGTCTATGCTAAGAAACATTCTGCCTCATTCAGATAAGCAACAATTTTATCGAATGTGTCGTTATGGACAAGCTCCCTATTGGTTATGGTGTATTCGTGATAAGCCATGTAACACCAACTCATCGCACGCAGTAAAATAATCTCTTCCATAATTGAGGTCTTCTCGTAAAGTTCGTCAAACGAGAGCGTCAGATTTGATTTGGCATGATAATGGCGAAGAAACTGTTCTCTTTCTTGCGGGCTCAAGCGGTAATCAGCTTTCCACAAGGTTGTTGTTGGCACAAGAAAATGAGCCAGGTCCTGATATCTGTAAGAGACTACCGCTTTTTCCCAGTCTACCAGATATGCCTGAGATTTGTTGATGATGAAATTGCCTGAGTTTACTTCAGTATTAACGATGCAAAGAGATTCATTTAACAGCATTTTCAAATAACCGTCAGATAGTCCCATGATTTTATCATAATATCTGAGCAGCAGAGTTCTCACATCCTGGTAGTATTTACTGGGGTAGCGGTGAATCAAGCCATGCGATTCTTTACTGATATCTTGAGGCGGGTTTTCCTGTCTTATCAGTTTTTTATCAGTTGGGAGAGAGTGGATTTTGGCAAATATTGAAGCCGCATCATCTAGATTTCGGTGGTAATCAAGAGATGTTCCTGGAATATATTCCATCAGCAGAACACCAAGGCCCAGGTTATTGCAGTCTTGGGTGTAATGATAGGGGGTAGGGGTTACTCCTGAATCTTCCACAGCCTCCAGAACATGAAATTCATATTCAATCTGGTTGCTTAAACCCAATTGGGTCCCGTGGTTTATTCTAAAGACATAGTCGTTATCAGCAGTGGAAACAATATAATTTTCGTTATACTCCCCGGCAGCAAGGAATTTACAAGAGAGTGTTCCTAAGAGCCAGTCTCTTGATTGCAAGAAGGTGATTATCTGAGAAGATTTATCTGTCATATCTTTTTTTAAACATGGTAAGCATGACTCAATGAACGAAAGGTTACCGTATGCTCTATTTAGACGAAGGTCCTAATCTTTTTATTCCTTAGTTTCAACTGTAATCTAACCCTCCCAATAAAGAGAATAGAGGAAAAAGTGTATTGTTTTAAGTAAGTTTAAGCGTACTCTTGAAATAACTGAATTGATGACAGATCAGAAAAACCATTCATCTACCCATACCCTCAATTGAGTGGTATAGTGCGGCCTATTTTCTTGTCTATGTCAGGACAAATCGTTACTGGAAGGGTGTATTACGTGAAGGACACGAAACTTCTGTTATTGACTCTTGGTGGTGTTTCTCTGGTTGGTCTCATGGTCATGCTATGTGGAATTGGTCTCAGCTTTGGGTTTCGCAAACTTAGTCTGTTTGGATTTATCAGTGCCATCGCTTTGCTGATTATGCTGCGTATAATCGGTTGGGCTCGCCGGTCAGAAAAAAGACGCAGGCAATAGATACGAAGTGATGGATAGTATAAACGTCGAAAAACAATCGATCCAGCGGCGCTGGCGTAACACGCTTCATCGAAAAGAGGCTGCCCATGCATCTTATTCTTGAAACATTTCTCAACCCAATTTTTCCGGTTTTTGCGATAATGCTTGTTGGGATTATTTTCGCAAAACGCGGTCTATTTGATGTTTCTGCCGCACAAGCAATCAATAAATTTGTTTTTTATGTCGCCGTTCCGGGGCTGTTGTTCTCACTGCTGTCATCAGCTCCTTTTGGCCAAGTTGACTATCAGGTTCTCGTCCTCTATTTTCTTGCAGAACTCTTTGTATTTACGATGGGTTTTGCTGTTGCAAAACTTTTTTTTAACTGCTCCAAGGGCGAGTCCATTCTGCTTGGTATGGCATCCAGTTTTGTTAACCATGTCTTTTTTATCCTGCCAATTGCTACTATTCTTTATGGTGAACAAGCGGTGATTCCAATTACTGCAATTATTGTTATTGATACAACTGTAATATTTGCTGGAACGATAATAGGGCTGGAATTTGCCTCGCATCGTGGTGAGTCGAGGTTGCAAGTCGCTCGTTCATTTATTCGAAACCCCGTGCTAATGGCAATTGCCGTTGGTCTGGCAGTAAACATTCTCGGCCTTGACGTGCACGCCGGAATAGAAACGTTTACCGCGTTTGCAGGACGGGCCGCTGCACCTGCAGCGCTGTTTTCATTGGGGATTATACTGGCAGGAACAAGAATCTTTCATGCAGATTTTCCCGCATTGGCGGTGAGCGTGCTGAAAATATTTGTGCACCCTTTTCTTGCCTGGCTGCTTATTTCCAGGCTTGGACACATAGATCAGATATGGATAGATCCTGCTATTCTCGTAGCAGCAGGTCCCTGCGGGGCAATGCCATTTGTACTGGCAATGCAGTATAAAATCAAGGCGGAGAGTATTGGTTTGGCGATTATTTATTCAACCGTAGCATCACTTTTGACGTTGTCGAGTATTGCCTGACGATCCTTATACCCCTTTATCAAGTACCAGGTCTGTACTCAGATAACGTTCACCCGTATCTGGCAGGATAACAACAATAGTCTTGCCGTTGTTTTCAGCGCGTTCAGCAACTTGAAGTGCTGCCCAGGCGGCCGCACCGGATGAAATGCCGCAGAGCACGCCTTCTTGCTTTGCCAGCAGTCGGCTTGTCTCAAAAGCATCTTCATTGGTCACCTGTACGACTTCATCGATTATATCTGTATTGAGAATTTCCGGAATAAACCCTGCCCCAATACCTTGAATCTTATGAGGTCCAGGTGAGCCGCCAGAAAGTACAGGAGAGTCAGCCGGTTCAACAGCGATTGTTTTCATCTCGTTGTTTCTTGATTTTAAAACTTCAGAAACTCCCGTTATCGTACCACCGGTGCCAACTCCAGATACGAATATGTCGACGTTTCCTTTGGTATCGTGCCAAATTTCCTCGGCAGTAGACTTTCGATGTACTTCAGGGTTGGCGGCGTTGCTAAACTGGCCCGGCATAAAACTGTTCTTGTTTGCAGCAAGCAGTTCCTCGGCCGATGCCATGGCTCCTTTCATACCATTGGCAGCAGGAGTCAATACAAGCTCTGCACCAAGATGCTTGAGCATCATTCGTCTTTCAATACTCATACTTTCAGGCATGGTGAGGATGAGGCGCAACCCTTTCATGGCACACACAAAAGCGAGACCAAGTCCGGTGTTGCCACTGGTGGGCTCTATGATAACCGTCTCATTATCAATTTTGCTATCTTGAATACCTGCCTCGATCATTGATACGGCGATGCGGCATTTTACACTGCCCATTGGATTTCTGGATTCTTGTTTGGCAAGAATAGTCGCACCACTGTCTTTACCAAATCTTTGCAGAGTGAGAAGAGGTGTACAGCCATAGGTTTCACTCAATGTTAGTGCCATAGGATACTCCATTAGTCATTTTGGTTGGGAGTTGAAGTAGATCAGTTCCGGTTTTTTAAGAAGGACTTTGGTGCTGGTACTGACGCTTTCGGTAAGCCAAATATTTCCACCGATCACGGAATTGGCGCCGATTACGGTATCACCCCCGAGAATGGTTGTATTTGAATAAATAATAACATTGTCTTCAATTGTCGGATGACGCTTCGTGTTGCGCAGTGACTCGCCTGCATCTCGGGGCAGAGATAGCGCGCCGAGAGTTACTCCTTGATAAATACGAACATTTTTACCAATCACCGTGGTCTCTCCAATCACAACGCCGGTACCGTGGTCGATAAAAAGACCTGCTTCGATCAGAGCGCCGGGGTTAATGTCGATTCCGGTTTCCCCGTGCGCCCATTCTGTCATGATACGTGGTATTATCGGGACATCTATCTTATAGAGTTCATGGGCAAGTCGATAAACGGTGATAGCCAATAAGCCGGGATAACTGAATATAATTTCATCGGGACTTTTACTCGCAGGATCGCCTTCCAATGTGGCTCGTATATCGTGTGCCAGCAAAGAGGCGATTTTCGGTAGTTTCTCGATTACCTGGAAAGCCATCAGATTGCTGCGCTGCTCACAATTTGTGCAGGGCTGCTCATGCCTTCGACAATTATGACGGATAGCCATGGTTATCTGCTCTGCCAGTTTATCATAGAGCTCTGTCGTTTCTTTGCCGATGTAATATTCGAGATTTGAGGCATGCAGTCTAGCAGAGGTAAAGTAACCAGGGAAAAGAATGCGTCTGGCCTGTTTAATGATATCGATGATTGCCCGATGCGAAGGGATAGCCACAGGACTGATATGTTCATAGCATTCCTTGGAGTTCCAGGATTGCATCAGCTGTTTGACAATGCCAGGAATTAGGTGATGCTTGCTGGTAGCACTTACCTCATGATGATCGCAGGCATCAGCAATAATCTTCAGATCAATCGAGTCAGGTGATGTTTTAATCGTGGTCATAGGCTTTTGGTTATGCTGGTTCAGGTGTTTGGGTATTTTTCAATCAGGAAAATCCCGTATGTTGCTCGAAGATTGGACAGCCAGTGGACAATGCTTCCTTCACTATTATGATAATCAGTCTTGACCGCAATTTCTTCAATAATTCGATAGCCGACATCGCTTGAGAATTTTCTGAAGTCTTTCAGTGTGATAACTCGAATATTCGGGGTATCGTACCAATTGTATGGTAACTCGTTACTTTTTGGCGCCATGCCTTTATAAAGCAGTTGCAGCCGAATGGAGTAATGACTGAAATTAGGAAAACTGACAATGAACCGCCTGCCAATTCTCGATAAAGAATAGAGCAGACGTGCAGGCTCATAGACTTGCTGAAGAGTCTGACTTAAGATGACGTAGTCGAAATTTTTGTCAGGATAATCATCAACATCCTCACTCATCTCTCCATGGAGGACGCTTAAACCTCGGGATATGCAATAGGCAGCTTTATCCTTGTCTTGTTCTATTCCGGTACCAGTTACTTGCTTATTTTTTACCAGCCATGCCAGAAGATCACCATTTCCACAACCAAGATCAAGTACTTTTGATTGGGGTTCAATCCACGAGGCGATGACCCGCAGGTCAAAGCGCATTTTCTCAGTTTCGGGAGACACCATCGAGGAATCCTCCGATTAACGTTCCAAGACGTTTATCTGGGATCAGAAAGGCATCGTGACCGCAATCTGCCTCAATTTCACAGAAGCTCACATCCTGCGAGGCACGTTTGAGAGATTGAACTAACTCTTTGGCCTGATAGGTCGGATAGAGCCAATCTGAGGAATAACTGATAACCAAGAATTTTGTCTGGGCACTGGTAAGCTCCATCAAAGAAGGACCGGAGCCATTACGATTAACCAGGTCGAAATAGTCTGAAGCCTTGGTTATATAGAGCAGTGAATTTGCATCGAAGCGCTCAACAAATTTGGTGCCCTGGTAACGCAGATAGCTTTCCACTTGAAAGTCGACATCGAATCCGTAGGAAAAATTCTCTTTATCTTGCAGTCTTCTGCCGAACTTACGACGCATTGCCTCATCAGACAGATAGGTAACATGGCCGATCATGCGGGCAACGGCAAGACCAAGGTCTGGTCCGTCTGAACCATAATAGTTACCTCTGTTCCAGCGAGGATCGACCATAATGGCCTGACGTGCAACCTCATTAAAAGCAATGGCAAGAGCAGAATGACGCATGGTTGACGCAACGGGTATGGCAGATCTAATTTTATCCGGATACCTGACACACCATTCTAAAACTTGCATGCCACCCACCGATCCGCCTATGGCGCCATGAAGCGTCGAGATTCCGAGATGCTCAAGCAAGAGTTTCTGGGTTTCGATTATATCGCCTATGGTCATCATCGGAAAATCAAGGCCATATGGCTGACCGGTTTCAGGGTTGATCGAGGAAGGCCCCGTTGACCCCATGCAGCCTCCAAGTATGTTGATACAGATGACAAAATATTTGTTCGTGTCTAACCCTTTTCCAGGGCCGATCATGCTGTCCCACCAGCCTGGCTTGGCATCAGCGGGGTCATCGGGATAAAAACCAGCAGCATGGGAATCACCTGAAAAAGCGTGAGCTACGAGTATGGCATTATCACGATTTTTGGAGAGTTGTCCCCAGGTTTCGTAAGCCAGGGTGACCGGACTCAATGATGCCCCACTTTCAAGAGTGAACGTATTCGGCGGTTCAGCAAAGGTAAAAAATTGCTTTGTAACTACCCCGGCTGATCCGTTTTCAAGCTCTGCGTTGTTCATCACAAAGTGCTCTGCCTGCGCCTCAAGCAACAGCAGATTTTAATCCATTATCAATGTCAGCAGTGAGATCATCAATATGCTCGATGCCAACAGACAGCCTGACCATGGATTCAGTAATACCTGCTTCAGCAAGCTGTTCGTTCGAAAGTTGCGAGTGCGTAGTAGATGCAGGATGAATTGCCAGAGATTTTGCATCACCAACATTTGCCAGATGAGAAAAAATCTGCAGTTTCTCAATAAACTTTTGACCGGATTCAAGTCCCCCTTTTATCCCGAAAGTGACCATACCGCCAAACCCGTTTTTCAGATATTTGACTGCATTTTCATGACCTGGTGAGCCCTGGTGACCAGGGTAATAGACCCAGTCCACCGCATCGTGATGTTTAAGATAGTCTGCCACCGCCAGCGCGTTGCTGCAGTGCCGCTCCATGCGCAATGCAAGCGTTTCAATACCCTGGAGAAAAAACCAGCAATTATCCGGTGAGATACAGGCACCCAGGTTTCGGAGCGGAACCAGGCGCATGCGCAGTGCAAAGGCTACCGGATTAAGATCACCCAAATCGTGTGCATAACGCAATCCATGGTAGGAATCGTCCGGCTCGTTATACAGTTTGAATTTTTCGTCTGTCCAGTTAAAACGTCCCGCATCAACGACAATTCCGCCTATCCCCGTGCCATGTCCGCCCATCCACTTGGTGAGAGAATGTATGACGATATCTGCACCATAATCAATCGGTTTAAGCTGGGAGGGCGGCGTGAAGGTTGAATCGACGATGAATGGCAGGTTGTTTTCGTGAGCGATGTCTGCTATTGCCTCAAAATCGACAACATTGAGGGTCGGATTGCCAATGGTTTCAACATAAACAGCGCGGGTCTTCTGGTTAATCGCACGAGAAAAATTTTGTGGATCATTTGGATCGACAAATCGTACCGTTATGCCGAGCTGTGGCAAGATAGAGTCAAACTGAATATAGGTGCCGCCATAAAGATTGTTGGCTGCGACAATTTCATCACCTTGAGCACAAATATTAATTATCGTGTAAAAAATTGCCGACGTCCCTGATGCCAGGGCCAAGGCTGCAGCTCCGCCTTCCAGTTGCGCCGCACGCTGCTCCAGAACATTTTGTGTCGGGTTGCCGATACGGGTATATATGTTGCCAAGTTCCTTGAGGGCAAAAAGATTGGCGGCGTGTTCAGTGCTCTTGAACATATAGGCACTTGTTCTGTAAACAGGTACGCCGCGGGAAAGGGTGTCCTGGTCTATCGTTTGTCCGCCATGGAGCGCAAGGGTTTCAAATTTCATGGTTCTCTCCTTTATATCCATATGTTTGACATTCAACCATTGTTGTTTTTCGGCCCCTCTTTTAACTGGTTAATAAGTTCTTGCAGCGGGGTGCCGTTGCCTGTTTGATAATTTGGATTCATGGCAAGAACCGTTTGCCAGACGCCGATGGCTTCGTCTGTCTTGCCGAGGTCAAAATGTAGGACGATACCTTTGTTGAATCGTGATTGTACATGTGTGGCGCTCATGGCAATTGCCTTGTCAAATGATTCAATTGCCTTAGCCGAATCACCTGAACGCCGATACATGACGCCAAGATCGGTCCACAGGTTGGCGTCTCCTGAATGGAGCTCAAGTGACTTCGTATAAGCGCCAATTGCTTTATTATACTGATCCGAGTCAAAGTAGAGATGACCGAGTTGGGTCCAGGCGTTGTAATTATCAGGATTTTGGGTCACTTCTGCTTCTAGATTTAAAATCGCTTGTGCTTGCTGTCCAGCGGGCGGAGACTGTTGAGCACCAGGAGTGCTGACCACCGAGGAACTATCGCCCATCTTGAAGATGGTAAAGGTAACCCCGGAAAGAAAACCGGCAATGAAAACAATGAGTATCGTGATGTAAAACGTTTGTTTGTTCACAACTGGGGCTTCTGAGGCCATGGTAATTCTCCGTGAAAACAATTCTAAGTAAAAGGGGAATTTGACCGAAATTAATGGGACATTTCCATATAATAGCCATCAATTGAAATTTGTGTATACGACATAGTGGGATTAATTTTATGATGGTGATAATCATAGGTTTTGACAGCCGACGAAACTCAGAGACCCATGACTTTTTCCTCTCTTGATTTTATTGCTGCTCGTTCATAATATGATAGAATCTTTGTATAATAGTATTAGCCTGCGGGTAAATACCTTGCCAGATGAACAACATGTATGCGGAGTTGATTATTACCACTCAGCATATGATGTTGTTATCTCCTGCATTTCAAATTTTTTACAGGGGCCCAAAACATGAGCAAAAAAACGCCAGACGTGATGAGCGAGTCATCAGCAAAAAGTAGTCCGAGTGTTTATTTCCCGGCGACATCTGAAGCCATCCAGAAAAACATCATTCATCATCTTATGAGCTTTCAGGGACGTGACCCTGAAAGATCAGGCGCTACTGATATCTACATGGCCCTGGCATACACCTTGCGCGACATCATGGTTGAAAAGTGGATCAAAACGCAGAAAACGTTTTATGCCAAAGAGAAAAAGCGGGTCTACTACCTGTCTCTGGAGTTTTTGATAGGCCGTTCTCTTGGTAACAGTGTTACTAATTTGGGATTGTATGACCAGGTCAAGGAGGCGGTAGAAGGTATTGGCTACTCAATGGAAGAGATTCGAGAACAAGAAGAAGATGCCGCTCTCGGCAATGGTGGCTTGGGAAGACTTGCTGCCTGCTTCATGGACTCGATTGCCACGTTGAAAATCCCCGCCTATGGATACGGCATCCGCTATGAATATGGTCTGTTTTATCAACAGCTCATTAACGGTTATCAAGTTGAGAGCCCCGACAGTTGGCAGAGGTTTGGCACGCCATGGGAGTTTGAGAGGACCCTTCCCGTATTTAACGTGCAGTTTTATGGCAAAGTGAGCACCTATCTTGATGATAACGGATGTTACCGGACCACCTGGATTGATACCAAAGATGTTCTGGCAATGCCCTGCGACATTCTTGTTCCAGGATATAAAAATGACCATGTGATAAATATGCGTCTCTGGACAGCACGGGCTTCGCGGGAATTGGATTTGACTCATTTCGGAGAAGGGGACTATATCGGTGCTGTTCAGCAGAAGGTCAGCTCCGAGACAATCTCGAAAGTTCTTTATCCACCGGACCATAATTATGCTGGTCAGGAATTGCGTCTGAGGCAGCAATATTTTTTCGTCGCGGCAACGTTTCAGGACATCATGCGTCGCTATAAGAAAAAGAACAAGAACTTCGATAAGTTTCATGATCGAGTTGCGGTACAGTTAAATGATACCCATCCAGCTATCGCCATACCTGAGTTGATGCGATTGCTCCTCGATTTAGAGGGGCTCGGCTGGGAGAAAGCATGGGATATCTGCGTCAAAACCTTTGCTTATACCAACCACACGCTGATGCCTGAGGCACTGGAGCGCTGGTCTGTTAGACTCATGGATAAGGTTCTGCCCCGGCACCTGCAGATAATTTATGAAATCAATCAGCGGTTTCTCGATCAGGTTGCCCGCAAATACCCTGGTGACTTTGATAAACTTCGTCGTATGTCAATTATCGAGGAAGGACACCCTAAAAAGGTACGTATGGCACATCTGGCAATTGTCGGCAGTCATTCTGTTAATGGTGTTGCTGCCTTGCACACTGAGCTTCTCAAAGAACGGATCTTTAAAGATTTTCATGCTTTTTATCCACATAAGCTCAATTCAAAAACAAATGGCATAACACCTCGCCGCTGGCTGCT
>JABDPQ010000099.1 GCA_013042695.1 Desulfobacterales bacterium
CTTGTATGCCATGACAGTGTCCAACCCACAACCAACACCTTTCAGGATAATAGGCAATTTCGTGATGCTTTTTAGCCAGGTGATATCGTCCCAGCGTAAGCTTGGGTCAATAAATTCACTGATAGCCCTGGCGACACCCTCACTCCGGTTGACGTCTTCATCTTTTTGAACATCGGCGTTTTTGGTAAATTTATTTCGCATATCTTTTTGACGACGCCCCAATTGTGGTGCGTCAACCGTAACAAATAAAGCTTTGACACCACCGGCCTCCAAACGCTGGACATATTCTTTTGTACGTTCCCTTTTCGCATTTACATACAATTGAGCAAACTGCACTTGATCTGGCTGACGTACTTCCAGCATTTCATCCAACGTATAAGAGGATAACGTGGGTAGCATATAGATAACACCGGTCTTGGCTGCCGCTCGTGAAATAGCTAATTCACCATCTTCATCAGCCAACTTGCCGAGTGCTGTTGCACTGAAATAGAGAGGCAAAGAAGATTTTGCCCCCAGTATGGAAGTGGTCATATCAATGTTTTTTACATTGATCAAGATGCGCGGCTTAAACCAGATGCGTTGGAAAGCGGTATGGTTTTCACGAAGTGTAATTTCATCATCAGCACCGGATGAGTAGTAGCCCCATCCTTCCTCTGTCATAGTTTGGGCTGCGACGTTCTCAAAATCAAAAGTATTCAACATGGTGTCAATTGGTGGCTTTTCCCACGGTTGAACCTGTTGAGCCTCGGTTGCCGCCGGCGTAGATGTTTGTTGTGGACCTCTGGAGGGAGCTTTTTCCCCAGCAGCAACGACATGCTTTTCAGGGTCGATCGTGCTTACATCGACAACGCCAATACAGGCTTCAGGGGGAAGGTGTCGCTGGATAATATCTTGCGGGTGCACAGAATTGAACAGGCTGGACACGTCTTTTCCCGCATTATCACTAATTATTTTTGATCCTCCAGGATGTTCTTTCTGAAAGATCGATAAATCGTAAACCTTGCCGTTTAGAACAACCCAGCAGTCGTCAAGAGTATTGTGAAGCTCCACTTCTTGCATTGTAATCTGTCGCATTGTAGAAAACCTTAGCCTATTTTTATTTTGATTTTTTTCTCCGCCCTTTTTCAGGAGGATAATGATCGTTTGACGATTTCACAAAACAAGGAAATCTAAAAACGTGTGGATCACCGAATTTCATGAGAAGGAGGCGGTAAGAAATAACGTAGTCAGTCTAAGTCACTCATGGTGGGAATGCAAGTATCATGTCGTCTGGATTCCAGGATTTAAACTAAACAAATAAGAATTCTCTGCTATTTTTAGTCCTCGTCTGATTTGAGCTTACCATATAGAATATTTAAATATTCTAGAAAACGCTCAAACAGATATTACTACTTTGGTTACTGCGTCAGGCAAGATAGCTCGGGTTGACTTTGTTCTTGATAGCGTATTCTTGACAACGGATCGTTACATTTACTGTTGCCAAAACGAAGATAGTATATGTTACTTATCTACTCCTGCCTAAAAAATGCCCGAAATGGAGCACAATAGATTATTGATACAAACAGAGCATCTTGGAAGTTATATGGATATTTTTTTAGGGGTCAGTCAGTCAGGCTCCATAGAAGCTATCTGGACTTTCTTAAAATAAATCTGTCCACCTTTTTCGTCCCTAGATGTTTTCTCAATGCCAATTTATTGAAAAAGAAAGAACAAAAACACGAAATGATTTACAAGTCCTTTCTAACCGCCACGGTAAATGGCTCTATACCGACTCTTTCGATCATTTTTCCGAGGCGTTCACTTCCCTTTGCATTTTCCTTATAATAAATCACAACATCCTCAACGGCCTTGAGAACGGCCTCATCATCAAGGCCACTAACTAATTCCTTACCGATTCGGGGCTGAGATCCTACATTGCCACCAATCGTAACAATCCAGCCGTCTCTATCCCCAATCAAGCCAATATCTCTGACCCACGATTCAGCACAGCTCAGCTTACATCCAGATACTGCCATTTTGAATTTTCCAGGGAGCTGGAAGGAATGATATTTTTCATCCATTTTCATTCCAATTCCAATGGCATCCTGTTTCCCAAGCCTACAAAAGGTTGTTCCTGGACAGGTTCGAATACTCCGAACACATAATCCCACCGCCGCGCCTTTTGCCAATCCAAGTTCTTCCCATGCCAAATCAATATCTTCTTCTTTGAGACCAATAATAACGATACGTGCGGCACCCGTAATTTTGACGCATTTTGCATTAAATTTCTCAGAGACATCAGCAATCTTTCTGAGCAAATCAGGAGTGACAAAACCACAAGGAATATGTGGTGCAATTGCATAGCTGTCTTTCCCGATCTGCGGGATAGCCCCTTTTTCTCCAAGCTTTAGCATAATTTGATCTCCAATTCTGAATAAAATTGTTATTTAAAAGTATCAATCGAGGACAAACGCCGGTTTTCTTAAAAGTTCACATATTTCCGAGACATCATAACCGAAAGAAGAAATGACCGACAGAGGATTTTACTGACAATGTCGAAAAGTAACTGAAACAACAGTGCCAAAATTCAGCACATAAAATGAAAGATAATCCCTCGAAGTCGATTTGCTACAACAGGCTTCAAACCACCTTCGGCGACTCTGGCAAAACAATGCCCCTTGGCAATCCTAATTCCAGATTGGAATTCTGAACTTTAGCTTCCTGATAGTCCGCAGGGACACACATTATCGCAATGGTAGAGGCTATTATTGGCTATGTTCTTTCTGAGTATATCTTTAATTTCCAATTAGAGAATCACTTGACCCACCAATACGTAACAATCACAGTTTGTATATTTTTTCTTAGACATGCTGAATGTTTTTATAGCGATCATAGTGGGAAAAGGCGTTTAACACCAGTCCGTGTTCGATACGTGTGTCCCTGATATAGCGCTCAATGTCATGCTCCGGGACAATGAGCCAGTCGATCTCCTCCATGTCGTCTGGGTGGGGGTTCGCCGTCAGAACTGCATTTTCGACCAGAATAGTATAACAATAGTTGCCCTGTATGGCCGGGTTCGGGCAGACTCTCCCAATGATTTTGGCATCCTTCCCGACGAACCCGGTCTCTTCGAGCAGCTCACGGCACCCGGCAGCAACCGGATCTTCGCCCGGGTCGATCATACCTCCGGGGATCTCCAATTCCATCCGTTTGGTGCCATAGCGGAACTGACGGATCAGCAGGATCTCGTTGTCGGGTGTCCGGGCGATGGTGTTCACCCAGTCCGGGAAATCAAAGAAGTAAAAATCCTTGCGTTTCAAGGATGTTCGGGACTGCAATGGACCTTTCCTGATCGTACCGATTGGAGTCTCCAGGACTTCGTGGTCCGGCTCGATCCGCCATTTTGTCACTATCTTTTCAGACCTGTGTGTCATCAATCAACTCTTGTAACGTGGATGTTGTGAAACGAAACCCCGTTAGGATAACATAACATCAACCTTGTTCCTTTAAATAACAAAGTCGATAACTTGTTGATTATTCATCAAATGTTATTTTTGTTACTTTTATGATAAATGCCGGGATCTTTTTACCTCGGTTGGGATGCTGTGAAGCTATTGTTTCAGATGGATCGAGCAATTCGCTGAAAGGAAATCAGAGGTGCACAGGAATAGTACAAACTTTCGGATTTTCTTAAATGGTTAATATTGCCGAATAAAATCTAATGTATTATTTCTTCTTTCTGGTCGACTTTTGGATACCAGCAGATGGCAAATTCACGAATTATCCAGTGAAGTGTCAGATCAAATCGAAACAATTTCACTTGAGAGTTTTCTGATCCTTTACTATGTTTTCCACTCATACTGAAATGTCTGGTTATTCTCACTGATTACAAACTTTAACAGCAATATATCTTATGCATCATCCACTACTATCATTCCGTATTTACTACATCCAGTAACGACTTTCTGGATCATTTCATCTGAAACTGATTTCTCAAATGCATTTTCGTTGTTGATTGGAACACCAAATTCAAGAAAAAACCCTTCAAATCCCCTCGGTGACCAAGTGGTAATAAATCTGCACTCGTTGGTCCCATTGCTCCTGAAAGAGTGGACACTGTTTTTCGGAACCATGATGCTTTCGCCTTTTTTTAATGAACACCAGCTCCCATCAAGCATGACGTCCAGCTCTCCGTCAATGAGGTGAAATAATTCTGGGGAGTCGACGTGATAGTGAGGTGGAGGCCCAGGCACATTGGGAGTAACAGACACTTCTAACAGAGAATAATCACCAATCGTTTCAACATAAGTCACTTTGTGTCCTAAAACCCATAACGTTTTATTTGTATTCATTATATCCTCCGATAAAAACTGCATCTAAGCAGAGATTGATGTTGACTTTATGAGACACATGTATAATCATGATACGACTATGTCAAGAACCGATCTAAAAAAAGGCCGAACTAACCAGAAACTGCGCACGAGAAAGGCACTGTTAGATGCTGCAGATCATTTGGTAAATAGTGGATTTAAGCCAACGTTAGCTGATGTTGCCGAAGAGGCGATGGTCTCAAGAGCTACCGCATATCGTTATTTCCCAAGTTTGGATGCATTACTTCTAGAGGTCGCTCTTGATCGAAAAGTATCGACTCCTGAACAGATATTACAAGGTGCTGACAAAGAAGACGTAGCGGAAAGAGTCGCTCTCGTTCATGATTTTCTTCATAATCTTGTTACTGAAAACGAGCAGCAATTCAGGTTGTTTCTAAAAGCCTCTATGGATCAATCTCTTCAAATTGATGAAGATTCTGACACCCCTTTACGTGGTGCGAGAAGAATTCCAATGCTGTCTTTGGCATTAGAGCCATCAAAAGAGAAATTAGATCAAGAGACTTTTGATAAACTGTTATATGCTTTGAGCGCAATGGTGAGTGTTGAACCATTCATAGCCTTGACTGATGTGTGTCAAATTGAACCTGAGAGAGGTAAAGAGATTATGTTGTGGGCAGTCAAACTACTTGTTAATGCTACTTTGAGGTAGGGTTATCGATTAGTTTGTTGTAAACATTGCCACTTCAAAGGTGCTCATTTCTCATCAATTCTCCCGTTGAGGGTTATTCCTGTTTCTCTTCAGGGGAAACAATCACCGCCTCGATTGATCGAAATCAGCGATGCACAGGTACAACCTTTAAATTTTCATACATGCCATTTTGTGGCATTAAAAAGTTAGGTATCGTGGTTATGTAATATATTAAGTTTGCCTGTTGGCTCTCTTACTAGTTTTTAAAAGGGAGGAGGGAACATGATACGTAATCTATTTATCCTGTTGATATGTCTACGTAAGATTACATCTATCACTTTTTGCATTGCACTGGTCGCTATCGTACTGTCTGCAGGCTGCACAAATCCTGAAAAACTCAGTAACAAAAGCCTTATACCTGAAATTAGAGGTAGTAGAGGTTTCTTACCTATGGACGCACTCCCTGATAGTATTGCACTTGTTCCACCGCCGCCCGTGGAAGGCTCTATTGCTTATGAGCTTGATAAAGAAATAAACCGAAATAGTTTCAGTTTGCGTGGTAGCCCACGCTGGGACTTAGCGGCTGAACATCTTACTGCTCTCATACCTGAGGAGATCAACGCATTTTATTGTTCTTTGAATGCTCAAATCACAGAGCAAGAAACTCCCTATTTATATGCACTTCTATTTAGGGCAATGGACGATATTGATTTTACCGACACCGCAGCAAAATATAAATACAATCGTCCACGGCCTTTTGTTGTCAACAACGAACCAAAATGCATTAGAGTAAGACACCATAATTATAAGTCATATCCATCAGGAGGATCTACTTGGGCAATGGCTCTCATTTTAAGCGAGATTGCACCGGAGAAATCCGATGATATTCTTGCCAGAGGAAGAGAAATGGGGCAGGATACTGTCATATGTAATTATTCTTGGCAAAGTGATGTAAATGAGGGCCGTGTTTTAAGTTCAATAGTAGTTGCACGTTTGCATGCTTTGCCTGAATTTCAAGCGTATATAGAGGAAGCTAAATCAGAACTTACATCAGTCTGGGCAAAAGACTTACCACCCATACGTGATTGTGATGCAGAGAATGCTGTTCTGTTTCAAAGTTCGTTGGCAACTTTTTGATCAATAAACATTTTTCAGGACATGCTCAACTCAGCATAAGAGATTCTTTTTCTATCAAGGGCGAGGAGTCTTCCCCGCCCTTATTGGAAACTGGAACAATCTAAATTGAGAAGTATGAGAGGAACAAATATCTTTGAAATACTTATCCTAGCGATAAAGTAAAGAGACGGCCTGCAGAAAGCTTCTCTTACTGCTGGGCGTCATATTTCTTGAATTGTTAGGCCGGCTTGTTGGCTACGACGCTACGAAAAGTTCCACAGAGTCCGCAATCACTCCATCGTGTTTCATTGCTTCAGCAGCATCAGCACCCTGAAGTGTTTCTGTGAGGGCTTCGAGACTAGACACGTTGTCTATAATGAGACCAACTCGGTTTCCCCCACCGGGACTGACAAACGTCCTCACGGTCATCCCATGCTCACCGAAGAACTCGGCTCGCTTTGGAGAACTCAGCCAGTGAGCAACGTCATTCACATCATGTATTGCAATTACCGTAGTCATTTTGACAACCTCCTTGTAGTGACAATGAATTATTCAAGCCTGTAGATGCCATTTAAACTACATCTACTAAGGATCATAAATTTAGCACCACAATGTGATACGTCAAGGGCAAGATTATTAAGGGATGAACAGAGATAAACAGTTTACACCTTTCATAAGACAGGTGTGGTTTCCAATTATTAAAAGACAGGAAACATATTAGGTTCAGTGACTGGCCCAGGCATTAGGATTGCCAAGACCAATATTTTTTAATGATGACTTGATTATTTTACAGAAGGTTGCAAACGCTTTATACTATTTTCCCCTGTGGAATTTATCTTCGCGATAAAGCAGCTTATCCCAGAGCCTTATTTTCAGGTCACTCATGTGTATTGCGGGTATTCAAATTGAATGAGCGGGGAGAGAAGAAAGCAGAAAAGTGAGGATCATTTTGCTAGAATTTGTTGCAGCCAGTTTGAATTTTTGGAAATAGTTAAGCATGGTTTATAAAGCAATGACGTATCACCTTATAGCACAGCGGAGAGTTCAGTTTTGGCACTTGGTGGAAAGCTAGAGATAATTGCAATCGCTGTATTGATATTAACGGCGTCTGCAGGAGCGCAGGCTCAATCAGATATACTGTCAGCCCAGGACTCTGACCCAAATATGATGGGCTGGATGCAAGGCTTCCCGCCGCCTCCCGACAAGCTAATCACCCAGCCGGACTCCAACTATTTCAGTTTCCCAAAGCTCCGCTGGTCGGTTTGCCACCTGCGTGAATTTCTGCCCACAGAAGAGATCAGCCGAGGGCTTGGTGCACTGGTTCCGCTTGACTACCTATCGCCCCTTGAGTTTGCTGACATGCGTCAGGAGATAGACGCTCTAACCTTCATGCCGATGAGCGGCGAAGAAGAGATGACCTGGAAGGAGTCGCTTTATGCCAACTACACAGACGGGATACTGATCATGCACGAAGGCCGGGTGGTTTATGAACGATATTTCGGCTGTCTAGAAGAGGATGGTAAACATGCGATCATGTCGATGACGAAGTCGATCACCGGTCTTCTTGGCGAGATCCTTGTTGCCGAAGGTGTTCTTGACGATATGCTTCTGGTGCGCGACGTCATTCCAGAGATCGGCGACAGCGCTTTCGCCACCGCGACCGTCCGCGAAGTGATGGATATGACAACAGGTGTCCAGTATTCGGAGGATTATTCCGACCCCAACGCTGACATATGGCTTTATTCCGCCGCAGCGAGCCCGCTGCCGAAACCAACGGATTACGAAGGTCCCAACGGATACTGGGAGTATCTCCAGCAGGTGCAGCCTGATGGCAAGCACGGTGATGAGTTCCACTACAAAACGATCAACTCCGACATGCTTGGTTGGATCATTTCCTACGTTACGGGCAAGGCAATCACCGATCTGACTTCAGAGCGGTTCTGGAGCCGGATGGGCGCGGAGCAGGACGCCTATCAGACCGTTGACGGCAAGGGCGTGCCCTTCGCAGGCGGTGGCGTAACGGCGGGCCTGCGCGATCTTGGGCGCCTTGGACAATTGATGCTGAACGAGGGGGAGATCAGCGGGGAGCGCCTGTTCCCCGCAAAGGTAGCGCAGAAAATCCGCGCCGGCGGCGACCGAACGAAATTTGGTAATGGCTTCCCGACCATGGGCAATGCCAGCTATACAAGCCAGTGGTGGGTTTTCCACAATGAACATGGTGCCTTTGCGGCTCGCGGTGTTCATGGGCAGACGATTTACGTCGATCCGACTGCAGATATGGTTCTGGTGCGACTCGCTTCGTTTCCCCGGGCACAAAATGGCTTCATTGATCCAACCTCTTTGCCTGCCTATCAGGCTGTTGCAGAATACTTGATGAACAGAGATTGATATGTCCTTCCTGAAAACTCTCTTTTTCTTGCTGATATGGGGCCTTTCACTCGCTGTGCCGGTGACAGCAGAGGAACCTCGCTCTGAGGAGGCACCTCCTGAGATCTCTCAAGATCTGATCGACCCTCAGATACCTACTGAGGAGCTTGCCCATCTGCTCATTCCTTTGAAAAAAGAAGAGCTTGAGCAGCTCGCGAGGCTGTGGCAGAATGTGGTGCAATCAGAAACCCAGAAGATTGCCGACAAACAGATAAACCTGCTTCGAAACCCAGAGAAAGCAACGGACGCAGCCAACCAGGAGATCGCTCGCATGGTCGAGATGCGAGCATCAGTATTCGAGCGTTACACCATGATGGTGGATGCGCTCGAAAGCAAAGGGGGAGATCCAGTCCTTATCAGCGACTTTCGCACCTATCGCGATTCCGTCTTTTTCAACGAAACCATCCTCGCAAGTCCACGCGCCATCTTCTTTGCGTTCCTGAATTGGGCAACCAGGCTCGATGGTGGTCTTTCTATTTTGAAAGATTTTGGGATCGTTCTTCTGACCTTCCTCGCTCTGCTCTTCGTGGCCCGCTCTGTTCGGGGTCTAGCCCGGAAATGGATTGGGCGCGTCCCAACCATATCCAATCTCCTGGAGACCTTCCTTGTTGGCGTTGTCTTCTGGCTGGTCATCACCATTGGCTTACTGGTGGTTCTAGCAAGCCTTGGCGTTAACATCACACCGCTCTTTGCGATGATTGGGGGCGCCTCCTTTATCCTGGCGTTTGCCTTCCAGGACACGCTGGGCAATCTCGCAAGTGGCCTGATGATCATGATCAATCAGCCCTTTGACGAAGGTGATTATGTCGAGGTAGGCGGCGTCGGTGGCACCGTCAAATCTGTTAGCATCGTGGCTACAACAGTGAACACGCCGGATAACCAAGTAATTGTGATCCCCAACAAGAATGTCTGGGGGAATGTTATTACCAATGTCACAGCAAGTGATACTCGACGCGTCGATATGGTCTTTGGCATTGCTTATGAGGATTCTATTCCCGAGGCCCTGGAAGTCATTGAGCGTGTGGTTGCAACCCATCCTGCCACGCTGAAGGATCCCGAACCGATCATTCGCGTGCATCAGCTGGCTGACAGTTCTGTGAACTTCATATGTCGTCCCTGGGCAAAAACAGAGGACTATTGGACGGTCTATTGGGATCTGACACATCAGATGAAGGAGGCGTTTGAAGCGGCTGGAATTTCCATCCCTTATCCCCAGCAAGACATTCACATCAAAACCCAGGCAAGCTGATAGAGCAAAACACGCACACAGGCGACATACCTCTCCCGCGAGAGGCTGTCAACGGCTTGACCGGACGGCTTTTGGCATCATCCATGGTAGACGTCTAAGGAAACCAAATTGCCCACGCTCTCGTGGTAGTGCCGGTTGTTTTCGTAAGCGACGAATACGCCAATCTGCCCCTCCAGGTTGCTGGCAAGAAAGTAGTTTGCCGGGAGACCCCGGTTCTTCATGGTCTGATGCCAGCATTGACCTTGCTCAGGTTTGCGGATGATGCATTGGGCCAGGTTTTCCATGCCCTTTTCTTCACCCAGGTTTATTCGTACCTCGTTATGAATGTTGAACCCGGAAAGATTATTACCAGGCAATGGAAAAGATCGCGCCAAATGGAAGTGAACTGCCAACCGTGGACGTGCCGCCCATCAAGAACTAGTTCTTGATGGGCGCTGAGCAGAGAAAAACCTTGATTTAAGGGAAAACAAAGATCAAAATATGAACAGGTAACATATCAATATAAAGAGAAAAAACAGAATATGTTACGCGGAGTTCCTGAGCACGTAATTTCAACAATTGAGTATTGATTTTACTATTGCCAAAGCGAAGAAAATCTTTGTTGTTTGCTATGCTCTTTGAAAAGATGGGATCAGTGATCTATTGCTGAACCGAGATATAATGATGGAATGGCCATCAAATCTTAAGTTTTCTGAGATGCACATCCGTTCATAAAGCAGGTAATGAGCAGGTAAAACCTTGACTTTGATAGAAAATCATCATTTTGCAAAAGGCTCCTTAGAGTACTGATTCCATTGTTCTGGTTTTCGAGGAGGTGTGTTATTTTAAACGCGCTCATGTTAGACCGCCAATGCCTAACTCCTGTGCAGAAGCATTGAGCTCTGCAACGGTATCTTGCGGTATTGAAACGCCAATTTTGAGATGATGCTGCTCAGCACGTGCCTCGAGTTCTCCCGGGTAAAATATCTCTTCAGCCTCTGGGGTACGGGGCGTGTTTTTTATCTTGCCAATCAGTTGCGCCATATCATGACAAAATTCTTCGAGTGGGCGAAAGGCTGAAATATCTAAGGCGATCGCCAGATGGCCTGCTCCGCTGCGGCCTTCACGCATATATGGTCCAGTTACCCCATCTGCGAAACGGCTTCCGCTCAGCACGCCCGAAAGAACATCAATCATGGCAGCAATTGCATAGCCTTTGTGTCCGGCCATCGGCAGAATCGTTCCGGCAATTCCGGCAATGGGGTCATTGGTTTGGTTTCCTTTTTCGTCAATGGCCCAGCCAAACGGGATGGAATCGCCTCGCTGTTTAGCCATATAGAGTTTCCCTCTGGCAACGGCAGTCGTGGCAATATCGAGTATCATTGGAGGATAGTCGCCAGCAGGTGCGGCTATTGACCACGGATTGGTACCTAAGAGCTTTTTCCGGCCTCCCCATGGAGCCATTGCCGGACTGGCATTTGTTGAGAGAAATCCAATACAGCCCTCAATCGCCGCAAGTCGGGTAAAATACATCGCCGTACCGAAATGCCCAGAATTTCTGACGGCAACGGCACCTATTCCGTGCTTTTTGGCTCGAGTGATAGCCTGGTGCATTGCATTGTGGGTAATTACCTGGCCTATGCCGTTATTTCCATCGATTACAGCGATGGCTCCTCCGTCAACTATGGTTGTCGGGGTGGATCCGACATCCATTGCGCCCGATAGAATTCGAGCCCCATACCAAAATGTTCGCATTATGCCGTGTGATTGATGTCCCCACAAATCTGCCTGAACTAGGGAGTCTGCCAAGAGACAGGCATCATTTGGCACTAATCCTAAAGCTTTGAAAGCACGTTCGGAAAATTGTCTCAGCTCCCCAGCCGAATAGTTATGTTGTCTCATACGTTATTTAAATAATCACTTAAAGGTTTGGATAGAGAGTGTGTCTGCTTGCGAGCCGTCCGCCTCGTCTTGTTGTGGCTAGCGACGATTGCTCCAGAGTCCCCAGGCAAAACAGATTAGAGCAGCGGTTACCATAAATACGCCTAACCAGCGGTCTTCCGAGTTGGTATCCAGAGACATACCGACCATGAAAAGACCAATAGCAGCAACCGTCCAGGATAGCCGGTTAATTGCCTGCTCGAGTCGCACAAGTAATTTACGACTATCTGAGGCAAAGGAGGTTTTGATGTTTAGATTGCCTCTCTTTGCCTGGGAGACGACGGTCTCGACGCTTTTGGGTAGCTTATAGAGCACCTGTCCTACTGATACAATCTCTTTGAGCCATTCCTGCCAGTTAAGTCCCAGTTCATTTGCCGCAAGGCGATCGGCAAACGGTATAATTTCCTGCCATGGATCAAATTCCTCGTTGAGGTTGGTGGCAATTCCAGAGAGGATGGCAACCGCCCGAACGGCAAAGAGCATGTCGGCTTGAAACTGAAAAGGTGCTGCATAGATAACGTCTCTGTATTCGCGCATTAAGCCAACGGCTTCATTCAAGGCTACGTCTCTCATCTGGCTGGCATTTGCGCCCCAGAATTGTGCCAGCAAAGCTTCGTGTGCCTCTTCCAAACGCTTCACGTCGGCATCAGGTAAAAGGGTTCCCGCTTTGACGTACGATTGAACGATTCGGTAGGAATCACGAGTGCCAACGCCGATCACATACTCGCGCAGTGCCACACGCAGTCGTTCAGGAATTTCCGTTACCATGCCAAAATCAACAAAAACAACTTGAAAAGGTCGATCAGCGCAAAATGGAATGGTATCCAGAGGATCAAAACCAGTGAGCCCTGTCGTTTTTTCCTCTTCTGTCGCCAGAGGTTTGACAAAGATGTTACCAGGGTGCGGATCGGCATGTACGAAGTGTGTTTCAAAAATTTGCCGTAAATAAAAGTTGTAGATTTTTTTTGCTACATTTGCCGGGTTAATGCCGACGGCTGTCATTTTTTCTAGTTCGGAAATTTTGATATAACCCACATTTTCAAGTGTTAAGGTCCTTGCTCCGCAATACTGCCAGTAGACTTTTGGCACGCAGACAGAAGAGTCGCTATTGAAGTCGCTGGCAAATCTCTCGGCGTTTTTAGCCTCTGCCTCAACGTCGAGTTCTGCCCTGGTTACCTGTGAAAATTCTCTAATAAGCCAATCAAGGTCAACGCGTGTCCGCACTTTTTTGTAACGCTTAAGCCAGCCAAGTGCGAGGGTTATCGCTGAAAGGTCTGTCTCAACGAGCACATCAATACCAGGTCGCAAAACTTTGACAGCAACTTCATGGTGATTGTCCGCCAACCTGGCGAGATGAACCTGTCCCAATGAAGCGGCACCAACCGGCTCATTTGAAATCCACTCAAATAATGCATTGATTGGTCTATCGAAATCCTCTTCAATCTGGGGGATGATTTTCGCAAGAGGCTCAGCTGGTATTTCATCGCGCAAGCCGGAAAGCTCTTGAGTGACCTCACGCGGCAGGATGTCGACACGTACACTGAGGAATTGCCCGAGTTTGATGAGAACACCACCCATCTCGACGGCAAGTTTTCGGTAGTTTTTGCTGATTCTTTGCCAGCGTGCGGATGGATCCGTGCGCATCCAGCGCAGAGCTGGTCTGTTGAGGATGATGTCCCAGAAAATCAGATGCAGAAAGGTCCGTAAAAAAAAATTACGTATTCGGTTATATCGTTTTTTATCAATCAAATTGGTTTTTCCTTGAGAGTTGTTTGCATACGGTGCCGGTGCAGTTGCAGGATTGTACGTCTCGACGCTTCTTTGCATTTTATAGGCTTTTTTTTATCACAAGTATGTCACCCACAGGCGTTCTCGCTAATCTCAGCTCTCGTGCAGGCAAATAAACCTACAATTATTCAATGAGTTCAAGATAGGTAAGCCCAAGTATTTCAGCATACTATAGATACTCCTTGATGATTTGCTCAACCAAATAATAGGTAGGGACTGCAGCTTCAGACAAGAACGGTGTTTTGGCGATATTTCCACTCAAGTCTCTGATACCGAATTCGGCCCCTTATGCCCGGTTCATGTTCCTGCTTCTGGTTTTTAGCGATAATCTGCAACAAGTAGATCAATATGGATTCTCATCCTGCAATTTTGATGATTAAACCACTGCAGAAATGTTGATTACGTCATAATAATGTATATTATTTGTTTACATCGACAAAAAAACAAAGAGATAATGGCTATTATGCTAATATCTGGTAATAGAAAGGGAGTGCCAGAATGGAGAAAAAAACAAAATTCAATATATGGTACGTGCTAGCGGCAGTATGGGGGGTCCTGATCCTGCAAAGTATGATTTTTGACCAGTTTCGTCCTAAAATCATACCATACAGTGAATTTATTAATGCCGTTGAGGCAAATAACGTCATCGAGATTGCCGTCGGTCAGGACCGAATCAGTGGCAAGCTTCGTGGACAAAACGGCGAAGGCGAGGTGTTATTTACCACCGTGAGAGTAGATAACGATCTTTCGAAAAAACTTGCTGAACATAATGTGAAGTTTTCTGGCCAAGTCGAAAATACTTTTCTCAAGACGCTGATATCATGGGTTGTACCCATCGGTCTATTTTTCGTAATCTGGTATTTTCTCATGCGCCGCATGCAGGGCAACCAAGCTGGAATCATGAGTTTTGGTAAAAATAAAGCTAAAATTGTCGGCGAAAAAGACATAGATACACGATTCAGTTTTGTTGCTGGTGCTGATGAGGCAAAGGAAGAACTGCAAGAAGTCGTAGGATACTTGGAAAAGCCCATGATGTACCTCGAGGTGGGCGGTCAAATGCCAAAGGGCGTGCTACTTGTGGGGCCTCCAGGCTGCGGTAAGACACTAATTGCGCGAGCCGTTGCCGGAGAAGCGGGTGTACCCTTTTTCTCGATGAGCGGCTCTGATTTTGTTGAGATGTTTGTCGGTATGGGGGCTGCACGAGTTCGAGACCTCTTCGAACAGGCCAGGGAACTGGCGCCGTGCATTATTTTTATCGACGAGTTGGACGCATTGGGCAAAGCACGCGGTGCTGGCGGGATGATCGGGGGGCACGATGAACGAGAGCAGACGCTTAACCAGCTGCTTGTTGAGATGGACGGATTTGATACCCAGAAAGGTATTGTCATTATGGCTGCAACTAATCGTCCTGAGGTCTTGGACCCGGCCTTACTCAGATCCGGTCGGTTTGACCGACAAGTGCTGATCGATAAACCGGACGTCAATGGTCGGGAGGCAATTCTTAAGATTCATGCTGCTCATGTGCAGATGGAAGATGCTGTTGACCTGTTAGTAATTGCCCAGAAAACAGCCGGTTTTTCCGGAGCAGATCTGGCTAACGTTGTGAATGAGGCAGCCCTGCTGGCAGTGCGCAAAGGAAAGAAGAAAGTGGGCAACATCGAGCTTGATGAAGCGGTTGATCGCATAGTCGGTGGATTGGAGAAGAAGAACAAGGTGATAAATGCAGAAGAGAAAAAAATTGTTGCCTATCACGAAGTGGGGCATGCACTTGTTGCGGCCCTGACACCGGGTGCTGAACCGGTGCACAAAATCTCCATAATTCCGCGGGGACTGGCTGCCCTTGGTTACACACAGCAACGTCCGACGGAAGATCGCTACCTGATGAGTACCAGCGAGCTGTTGGGGAAAATTGACGTTTTGCTTGGAGGTCGAATGGCAGAACAGCTGATATTTAATTCTGTGACTACCGGCGCAGGCAACGACCTGATGCGGGCAACTGATATCGCCCGGGCAATGATTGTAGAATATGGCATGGGAAAGACCCTTGGGTTATCTACATACCCACGCCAGCGTGGCCCGGTTTTTCTCCATAGTGAGCAAGGAGGGCCTGCCGCAAAGGATTATAGTGATGACACCGCAGCACTTGTGGACAATGAAACCAAACAGACTCTAGATGATCGCAGCAAACATGTGGCCGAGCTGCTGACAGAGCATAAAGATAGATTAATTGCCATAGCTGAACGGCTTCTGGAAAAAGAGGTGATTTATGAGGAGGAGTTTATGCAGATGGTCAACCTTGAACCGGTAGCGGCGACATAAACTCTATTCTCAAGAGTGATTGATAATAAAAATATTACACTTTAGGAGGAGCTACTGCTCAACGGGGCTTGTGTTTTAGTGCATCTCATGAAACGTTCCGGGAAATTCTTCTGGAAGAGCATCCTCCGGCACTTCCCAATTCTGCTCCAAGCCCCACTTCCTATAGGCACCGTTGGAATCGTATTTTTGGGCCTGTATCTGCATGTTGAATTTACGAACTGACCGGGGATCAACACCGACACCCGCGATATAGGCCCAATTCCCCCAATTGGATGAGACATCGTAATCGAGTAATAAATATTCGAACCACTGGGCCCCCCACCACCAGGGCGCATGCAGATCGTGAATAAGATAACTTGCGGCGCACTGGCGGGCTCTGTTACTGATTTCGCCTGTAAAGAAAAGCTCTTGCATCATGACATCAACGAAACTCTCTCCTGTTTTGCCGCGCGCCCATTTCCTGAAGTTTTTCCAGTGATTTAAAACTTTCTGACAATCATTGTTTGCAATGGTCATCTGATAATTGCTGCCTGGAAATGTCCATTGAATTGAGTCTTGCAGCCCTGGACTCTGTACGCCCTTTATTCCGGTGGGCATGAACAGAAGTGTGTCAACTTTTCTGTGCAGGAAATGAAAATAATCTCGCCAGAGCAGCTCAAACAGCAACCAGTAGGTTGATTCGTTTTTTGTGTATTGGTCTTCAAATTGCAAAATTGCCGAACCAATCTCTGCTGCTCGTATACTGTTTACAGCAAGCCATTTTGAGAGCCTGCTTGAATAATCACCGGGGCCCAGGCCGTTTCGAGTATTTTTGTAAGTAAGGATTTTTTTATCTTTAAAAACGTAGTTTTCAAGGCGCTTTCTGCCAGTAGAGCCGATTGTTGACAGATCGTGAGGATAGTGAGCAAATTCATAGGAGATGTAGGGTCGCCTTTCAATTTTTTTTTCTGAATTTACTGAATGTATCAGGGAGTGAATCCAACGGGAACGGCAATTCCCTTTCTGCAATGAGCGTATTGGGTTGCAGTGGTTTCAAGGTTACATTGGCAGCACTATTTTTTTCTATAAATGAGATAAAAGCCCGCTCCTCGCTTCCTATATGAGGATGATGCCATATCTCATATCTTTCAGGCCGCGTTCCAAGCTTTGCTAAATTGGGTAAGATACCCTCAGAGCTGTTCATGAGTTCATATCCGCGATCTCTATATTGATTTTGCAAAAGGGCAATACAATAGTGGTAATGGCGATATCGGTTATCTGAAATTCGAGACATTCCAAGAAAGCTTGTGCCTTGCTCATCAGGGGAGCCGATCGAATCCTTGGTAATAAGGCCTGACAATTGCGTGTTTTGGCCATAGCGTTTGCATAATTCAATAAGCGGGGAAATCAAATCAAATTGTTTCCAATGCCAAATGATATGTTTAATCCCGGACAAGAAAGATTCCTCGGTTTTGTTGAGTTTATGGATTTGGCTCGATTTATTCATCAAGACAAGCCCGGAATAGTACGACTAAGTTCACTAGAGTTTATCGATATCCCGTAAATATTTTTCTGCTTGTTTGATGATTTTCTGTTTTTCGGCGTGTGTCATTTTGTTCACTCTGCTGTACATCATTTTCATTCTGTGATTGGTAACAAACTGCTCCTGATGTTGAATCAGGAAATTCCAGTAGAGTGAGTTAAAGGGACACGGGTCATTCTCTGTTTTCTCTTTGAAGTTATAAAAGCAGGACTGGCAATAGTTACTCATTTTGTTGATATAGTTGGCTGAGGACACATATGGCTTGGTGGCAATCACACCACCATCGGCAAATTGACTCATTCCCCTGGTATTGGTGATCTCCACCCACTGAATCGCATCGATATAGATACCGAGATACCATTCATCCACCGCGTCGGGATGAACACCTGCCAGCAAAGCGAAATTGCCGGTAACCATCAGGCGTTGAATATGGTGTGCATAAGCCTTCTGAAGTGATTGATCGATAGCATGTTTAAGGCAGGACATCTTTGTTTTACCACTCCAATAAAAAGCGGGCAGTGGTCGGTGGTGGTTGAGCCTGTTTTCCTTGGCATATGCGGGCATTTTGGCCCAATAAACCCCTCTCATGAACTCACGCCAGCCAATGACTTGACGTATAAAACCTTCTACGGCTGCAAGACTGATGGAGTCATGCCGTTTGTAATAGTCAATGGCACTATCCACGACTTCTCTTGGGCCAAGCATTTTACTGTTTAATGCAAACGATATACGTGCATGAAAGAGTGACCAATAGTCGGAGTGCATGGCATCCTGGTATTTCCCAAAATCCTGAAAACAATTACTGAGGAAAAACTGCAGCAGATCTAAACATTCCGATCTTTTAAGCGGCCAGATGAAATGGTCTGGATCGATAGAGCCAATAGTTTTTATCCCTGCATTTTTAATGAGTTCGGCCAGCTCGGAAACGTTATGGTTAAACTCTTTGGGGGCGATTACCTTTATTTCTCTTGGCAGTGCTTTTCTATTTTCTTTATCATAGTTCCAGCGTCCTCCTTCCGGCTTATCTGAGTCCATCAACCATCCGTTTTGTTTGCGGATATGGCGGTAAAAAGTTTCCATCAGGTAGTTTTTTTCGCCAAAAAAAACGGCCAGGTCTTCCCGTCCGGTGATAAAGTGCTCAGTATCATATGCTCCTGTTGACACCTCGAGTTTTTCACAAAGATCTAATAGCTGCTTATCGAGTCGATATTCATCCGGTAGGAGATATTCAAACCGCTCAAAGCCGTGTTGCTCGATGTGTGCGATGATATTTTCGGCGAGGGTGGGCTTATTCTTTTTGTCATCAAGTGAGAAGTAGTGTACCTGATGGCCACTGGTTTGAAGCCAGCGGGCAAAGTTTCTCATGCTGGCAAAAAAGGCCACGATTTTCTGAATGTGATGGGTTACATAGGTAGTTTCCTGCTGCATTTCCATCATCAGGTAGGTAATAGACTCATCAGCGGCAGTGAACCAGCTATGTTTAATATTGAGTTGATCTCCAAGGACTAAGCGAAGTGTCTTGGCCATTATTTTAGTCTCATAATTTAGGTTGATCAGTTGAATAATCGGCGTTCTTGCTGCTCATTGAAAGTTACGTTTCAGCATCATCGTTATAAAACCAGCGCCACAAGGACTGAATATAAAGAGATTAGAGCGTATATCTGGTGGCTTGCAATTAACTGTATACCTGATGGGACAGATGAGAGACCAGACATAAAAAGATCTGCTGCTATTTTCTCTTGCAGGTATCGTACTTAGAATTGCTTTTGAAAGAAACAGGTAAAAACCTCTCGTTTCTCATTTTACTCGAGGGTTTGAGGAAGAACAGATGACACGCAATGAAAAAATATGCCCGGTCTGTTTGCGGTCATTCAGCTGGCGCAAGAAGTGGCGTCATTGCTGGCGGGAAGTACTTTATTGCAGTAAACGCTGTCGTCGCAATAAAAAAAAAGTCAGGCTGTAGTAGCCATTGTGTCTTAAGAAATGGTATTAATTCAAGATGATAAAGGGCTCTATTGTCCTGCCGGTGATTTTTATATAGATCCCTGGCGTCCTGTTGCTCGAGCAATCATCACCCACGCACACGGTGACCATGCGCGTCCCGGCTGCACATCATATCTCTGCGCTGAAGCAGGTAAGCTGCCGCTTGCTCTTCGTGTTGGTTCTCACATTCAAACCGTGCAATACGGAGAACAACTCAGCATGGGGGGAGCAAAAATTTCTTTACACCCCGCTGGACATGTCCTTGGTTCGGCACAAATCCGGGTAGAGGTGGGTGGAGAGGTGTGGGTCGTATCGGGTGATTACAAGCGTGAGACAGACCCGACCTGTGATCCGTTTGAGGTGGTTCGCTGCCATACCTTTATTACCGAATCAACCTTTGGTCTGCCGATCTATCGCTGGAGTCCAGCTGAGGCGGTAATGCAGAATATTTATAGTTGGTGGCAGACCAATGCAGAGGCGGGAAAACCATCATTATTGTTTAGCTATGTCATGGGCAAAACCCAGCGCATCATGGCAAGCTTGGCAGTATTTGATAACTGCAGTGATAGTCTATATGCGCACGGCGCTTTACAGCAGATGAATCAGGCCTATCGGGAAAGTCATGTATTCTTGCCCGATGCTCCTAATCCCCTCACTATGCCTGCAAACCATGATTTTTCTTCGGCGCTCATATTTGCACCGCCATCAGCGCAGGGAACTCCCTGGATGCAACGTTTTAAGAATAGTGTAACAGGGAGGGCCTCCGGTTGGATGCGGGTGCGTGGCCGTCGGCGAAGGCTGGCATTGGATCGAGGGTTTATTCTCTCGGACCATGCAGATTGGCCGGGACTCTTGCGAACCATCTCTGACACTGGGGCTGAACGAGTCGTGGCTAGCCATGGCAGCGCGCAGATTTTGACTCGTTATCTTCAGGAGCGAGGTCTGGATACTGACGTCATGACAACCTCGCCGTGGGATGAATCGGAGGATGTGCAGGAATGAAGAATTTTACCTCACTGTTCATCCAGCTTGATGAAACAAATAAGACCTCGGCCAAGCTCGCCGCCCTGAAAAACTATTTAAAACGAGCACCGCCTTCAGATGCCGCCTGGGCAGTAGTCTACCTTACCGGCAGAAGGCCTAAAACGCCTATCAATGCGGCGCAGATACGTTCCTGGGCTACGGCTGCAGCAAACATCCCAGAATGGCTATTTACGGAATCCTATGATGCGGTTGGCGATCTTGCCGAGACCGTATCCCTTCTTCTACCAATACAGGGTTGTGGTCCGACACTTACGCTTACTGAATGGCTTGAGAAACGGTTGTTCCCTCTTGCCGTTCATGCAGAAGAATGCAAACGCGAGGCAATTACTCGCTGGTGGAACGAACTTGATCAATCCGGCAGGTTTGTTTTTACAAAGCTGCTTACCGGGGCCTGGCGGGTAGGGGTTTCGCAGCGATTGGTTACCCGGGCTTTGGCTGAAGTCCTCAATGTTGATTCTGATGTTATTGCCCATCGTTTGATGGGTAAATGGCACCCTGATGACTCATTTTATGCCTTCCTCAGTTGTTCCGATACACGTGATGCCGACCTCAGCAAGCCATATCCGTTTTATCTGGCTTACCCTTTTGATGGAGTCCCTGATCAACTGGGATCACTCGCCGATTGGCAGGTTGAATGGAAGTGGGATGGGATTCGGGCTCAGGTGATTAAACGGCAGCAAGAGGTGTTCATTTGGTCGCGGGGAGAAGAACTGGTGACTGAGCGCTTTCCCGAGATTGCCGCTGGTGCAAAACACTTGCCTGACGGCACGGTTCTTGATGGAGAAATACTGGCATGGACACCAGTGGATGGCGGCAGTGTTCAATCCTTTGGACAATTGCAACGCAGACTGGGCCGAAAAACAATAGGTAAAACATTACTCAAGGAAGTACCGGTTGTCCTGATGACTTATGATCTGCTTGAATGGCAGGGCAAGGATATTCGAACGTCTCCATTATACAAGCGCCGATTATACCTGGAGGAGTTGCTCACAGACGAGTGTCTTGATGGCACTATCTTTCTGTCACCCGTGGTCTTGGACCAAAACTGGCAGTCGCTTGACGAAAAACGTCAGGAAAGTCGCAATCGCCGTGTTGAGGGGTTTGTACTAAAGGCAAAAGAATCAATCTATGGTGTCGGCAGAAAACGAGGTGACTGGTGGAAATGGAAAATAGAACCCTACAGCGTCGATGCTGTTTTACTCTACGCCCAGAGGGGCAGCGGCAGGCGGGCAAGTCTCTATAGCGATTATACCTTTGGAATCTGGCAGGAAAACCGCCTGGTGCCGCTTGCCAAGGCATATTCAGGTCTTAGCAACGAAGAGATCCGAGAAGTGGACCGCTTTGTCCGTCGAAACACGGTTGAAAAATTTGGTCCGGTCAGAAGTGTACCACCGAAGCTGGTAATGGAGCTTCACTTTGAGGGTATTCGCCGTTCCAGCCGGCATAAATCAGGCGTGGCCGTACGCTTTCCCCGTATCGCCAGTATAAGAAAAGACAAGTCGCCGGAAGAGGCAGATTCGATTGAAACAGTTTTGGCATTGCTGCCGCTTGATGAGCGCAATCAGTAATGAGCATTATTAGCAACCAGTGGCACCACGTCGAACAATGGTTTGCCAGGCGCGATTGGCAGCCGTTTGAGTTTCAAAAGGACGTTTGGCATGCCATGTCTCAGGGATCTTCAGGGTTGCTGCATGCCCCGACCGGTATGGGTAAAACCCTGGCAGTATGGCTTGGTGCACTCGCACGTATTCAGGAGTTGCCTGCCACAAGCGGGTTGCAGATAATTTGGCTTACACCGCTGCGGGCTCTGGCGGTAGACACGCTTAAAGCTTTAAAAGAGCCGTTAGAGGAACTCGCGCCCCATCTGATGGTACAAATCCGTACCGGCGACACCTCAAGTTATACAAAACAGAAGCAGGAAAAAAAACCGCCAGCCGCTCTCATTACTACCCCGGAAAGTCTGACCCTCCTGCTCACTCGGCCCCAGGCAAATAAAACAATGCAGAATCTACAGGTGGTAGTCGTCGATGAGTGGCATGAGCTCTTAGGCTCAAAACGTGGTGTTCAAACAGAATTGGCTTTGGCCAGACTGCGCCGTTTTGCGCCCAGGGTTGTTGTCTGGGGCCTTTCTGCCACAATGAGAAATCTTAACGAGGCGATGCTCCATTTGCTTGGCTTTGATATACATGGCAAACCGCGGTCTGGTCGACTGGTTCAAGGTTTTGTCCCAAAGGATCTGGTCATCGATTCCCTGCTGCCGATCTCCACTGAGCGATTTCCGTGGGCAGGGCACCTCGGGCTGAAAATGCTGCCGCTTGTTCTTCAGGAATTGGAGCAGGCTGATACGGCACTTGTTTTTACCAATACTCGCTCGCAGTGCGAATTGTGGCACCAAGCCCTGGCCCAGGAACGACCACACTGGCCAATTGGCTTGCATCATGGCTCTCTTGCACGGGATGAGCGTCGGGCTGCTGAGTCTGGCCTGAAGGATGGAGCATTAAAGGCAGTGGTATGTACTTCAAGTCTTGACCTGGGAGTTGATTTCTCACCGGTTGATAGAGTTCTGCAGATTGGCAGCCCGAAAGGCGTTGCCCGGCTTCTGCAGCGGGCTGGGCGCAGTGGTCACGGACCCGGCAGATTGAGCAGGGTAACCTGTGTTCCGGCGAGCGTTCTGGAATTGGTTGAAGCTGCAGCTGCGCGAGATGCCGCTCAGGCAGAAGACCTAGAGGGTCGCCTGCCTTACATCTGCCCGCTTGATGTTCTGGCGCAACATGCCGTAAGTATGGCTCTTGGAGGTGGGTTCAAAGCCGATGATTTCTTGGCGGAAATTCGAACCACTGCGTCTTATGCAAATGTATCAGCCAACGAATGGAATTGGCTGCTCGAGTTTCTCACCAGCGGTGGCAAAACCCTGTCTGCCTATCCTGACTATCATAAACTGGTATTTAAGCAAGGGTCATACATCGTTACAGACAA
>JABDPQ010000107.1 GCA_013042695.1 Desulfobacterales bacterium
TGAGCCTAATCTTACAGAGATATGCCTTGGGAGAGATCCCAAATCTTTCTTGAAATAGACGCAGTAATGTTCGTTCGCTGACTCCCACTGTACGGCTTAATTCACTTACTGTTAATGGAGCATTTAAGGTAATTTTTATGACCTCTTCAATCTTCTGCCAGGTTTTATATTTAGTCGCTCTGGTTGAATTTGCTGTGGTTCTCATTGTTGGAATTATTGCTTGCGTAAGAGCATCGAGAAATTCTATTTGCATCTTCTCTTCAAATATTCGTGAGGCAATTAGTTCTGGCTTGTTATCTATAGCTTGAAAGCAAATCTGAAAAAGAGTTTTGAGCCTGTTGATGTGATTCTTCGGAATAAAGATAAGCTCTTGAGTCGTCACCAATGTACGATATTTTTCCTGTTCCTCTACATCTCCTCTTGAGGCCAGGACATCCTCTGGAATAGTAATTGTGTAAAGGTGATTGTGCGTTCCCTTTGTCACCGCATCAAGTTCTGAATTGTTTGGAAAAATCATTAGACCATTGTGCGGAACCTCTTTCTTTCGCCAAACAAGTTTGGAGTCCCTGCCAGCATGAAAAGCAATTGTTCTCCCTGGTGGAGTACCGCCTATCTGGTGAGTTTTATCGGGAACAAAACCATAGGCAAGCTGCATTTCCCCAAACTGCAACTGCTTGAGGGTGTTAGTTGATTTACCACATTGGAGTTTACGAATTTGAATATTCCAAAGCTGGAGGTTTTCTGCAAATTCCTCAAACGCTTCAAAATCACGATTAAAATAAAAGTTTTCAGCCATTTTTCGGTATTTTGTCTGATTTTTGATGTCCCACTAATTTTTTCAGTATTATATAAATTTATAATATGAGGTCGACTCTTCGTTGAAACTAAACTTCTTTTTCGTACATTTTAAAGATGATCCGTGATGATATCAATTTATAAGTATTGGGTTATATGTTTAGTCGCTATTCTGGTTCCCTCTGCTGCTTGCTCCCAGGAAGAATCCAAATGGGAATTTAATTTGGCTCCTCTCTACTTATGGGCAATCGCTATTGATGGAGACATGGGGATTAGGGGAAGAACAACTAGTGTCAGCGTCGATTTCGGCGATATTTGGGACAATCTTGAGGGTGTCTTCACCGTCCGGTTTAACGGCTTATATGGAAAAAAGTATGGCTTTGTTTTTGATTACAATTATCTCGTCCTTGGTACTGAAAGAGCAAGTGATATGGTCAATGCTGATGTCGATTTTAAATCTCAGATAATCAATCTAGCCGGAATTTATAGGTTTATTGACAGTGATCACACCCTCGATGGAGTTGCAGGGATACGATATACCAAACTTGATTCCGGGGTAACTCTGAATAATCTCGGTGTCAATCTTGACGGTAACCAGGACTGGGTCGACCCGATTGTCGGGCTTCGCTACAATTATGCCTTTTCTGACAAGTGGTCTCTACAACTATACGGTGATATCGGCGGTTTTGGTGCGTCCTCGGATTTCACCTGGCAAGGGATGGCGTTAATCGATTTTCAGCCCTGGAAAAATATCGCTTTCGTAGCAGGCTACCGTGGCATCGGTACCGACTATGAAACTGGCAGTGGGGTTGACAAATTCACATACGATACAACCGTACACGGCCCACTTATCGGACTTGATATCCGATGGTAAAAGAGATGATAACAGCCTCTCGGTGTATAGTTTAGTTGGTTCTTATTAAGAATTGCAATACTCCGAAATTTTTCCGTCTATCAAAACTGTCGGATAAAAAAGTAGTTCACGCGAATATCATTAATCTAAGGAGCAGCAAATGAAACATATACGTATCGCACTCTTTGTTACCGCACTATATTTTTTGGGTACTTCAAGTGTGCATGCTGAAAACGGTATTATTCACGACGGCGAGTTTGAGTTTCTTCGCCAACAATATGGTGAACAATGGGATACTGAAGACAAAGAGGTCGATCAGATTCTCGCTACTATCCGCCAAAAGAATGGGGGGAAGCCGCCAAACATACTTTACATCTTGATCGATGATGTGAGCTTCGGGCAGATGGGAAATCGGAAGCTGAACTACGTCATGGGCATACGCACCCCGAAGATCAACAAGCTCGCAGAGGAAGGCATGTCTCTGATGCGGATGTATACAGAGCCGTCCTGCACACCGACCCGTGCCGCGATGCTGACTGGTCGTCATCCTGTGCGCGTGGGCATCAAAGAAGTAAAAGTTGCCTTGGTTGGTGAAGGACTGCATGCAGATGAAGTAACTATAGCCGAGGTGCTTTCGGAAGCAGGGTATCGAACCTCTCATGTTGGCAAATGGCACCAAGGTGACATTGAACAAGCCTACCCACATAATCAAGGATTCGACTATGCTGCTTTTCCCTTACATCAACAGGTACAACTCTCGTTGATGACCGATGATGCTGCCGACGCATTCCGGCTGATTGGTTTTGCTGACAAAACACAATCAAATGCCTTTGCGCTCGATAAAAAGTTTAAGCCTAGCGGTTTGGTTACCGGTGTTGAGGCCACCAAGGGCAGTATGGCAGTTGAGATTGATCTTAAACCTGGTGAGAAATGGACACAAGAGCACTATGTTGAAATGAACCTACGCTACCAGCGCCAAACGATTGAGCAACTTGAAGAACTTGCCAAGGGAGACGCCCCGTTTTTCCTCCAATACTGGCCGCTATGGCCGCTCAACTTTGTAAATGACCAGGAGCAAAACGAATCGTTGAACGGAGGGCATTTCGCCGAAAAACTCCAACGCCTCGATGGTATGCTTGGTGAGGTGATCGACAAGGTCGATGAACTCGGTATCGCAGAAAATACCTTAATCGTGCTGATGGCCGACAACGGCCTGATGCACCTCTACCCCAGTTACACCAGTGGACTCAGCGAGTTGGTTTACCGCGGTGGAAAGACCAATCATCTCGAAGGCGGTGTGCGCGTCGATGCATTTGTTCGTTGGCCCGGAGTGATAGAGGCCGGGAGTGCAGCGGGTGACATAATCCACGTTACCGATCTCTATACGACTTTCGCTCGGCTTGGTCAGGCCCAAAAGTACATCCCGACCGACCGGGTTATTGACGGTATAGACCAGACCGCATTGCTCCTCAAAGGTGAACACCATGGTCGCCGTGATTACGTCTATATATACGAAAATGAGATTCTACGTTCGGTTGTCAAACAGGAGTTTAAGATGCACGTCCCAGCTCCAGGTGTACCCGGTGCCGCTGCCCCTGTCTTTAATCTCTTCCGCGATCCACGTGAGGAAGGTGCATTTGTCGGACTTCCATTATGGTCCGGTGCCAGCTTTCAGGATATGATCAAGCGGCACATGATTATGATTGCGAAGTACCCACATGCGAAGCTCGGCAAAGGTAGGCCGTATGATGGCATTGAGAATTTACGGCCCGAGTCAAAGAGAACGGTCGAAACCTTTATGTCCTGGCAACCATCACAACAATAAAGATACTTAACAAGACACTCATCTCAGAAATGGGACACTGTTGCGCTATCGTAGATGAGTTTGGTTGCTGATATTGCCAACCTGAAGGTGTTCTATTCTCAAATAGCCCAGTTATAAAGATTCCTGATTCTCTTCAATCTGACCGCACCATGGTTTAGATGAGATTAGGTTCGCCAATCTTCAGATTATTCTTATATGACCAAAAGTATCACCAAGGTATCACCAAACAAAAAAGCGGCTAAGCCAAATTTACTTAACCGCTTGATTTAACTGGTACACCAGGAGAGATTCGAACTCCCGACCTACGGATTCGTAGTCCGTTGCTCTATCCAGCTGAGCTACTGGTGCACAAAAGAGGTGTATTTATACTCCAGATAAGGTGGTAACTCAAGCCTGTTTTTTGGCGCCCTCCTCTTTTTCAAGCTTGTGAAAAATGATTTCATGTTCTGCTGGTTTCAAAGCAGGATCGGCTGTTATCTCGACTTTGGTTTGATATTTCTCCTCTAACTCGACCAGATCCTGTCTCTTATTATTGAGAAGGTATTGAGCTATCTCAAGGGGGAAATGACAACTTACCCCGGTTATATGTCTGCGGCTGGCACCTGTGTGAATTCTGCGAAGATAGAAGAGTGCCTGAGTTTCTATGGACTTTACCGTACCTCTGCCCTTGCAGTTTTCACAAATATGGTAGTTGCTTGATTCTATGGGCGAACCCAGTTTCTGACGTGAAATCTGCATTAATCCAAAACGCGATATCCTGCTGAGTCCGACTTTCGCCTTGTCCCGCTTCATTGCCGTTTTAATCTGTTTTTCTACTTCACGAACATGTTTTGCATTCCGCATATCAATAAAATCTACAACAATCAGACCTCCCAAGTCGCGCAGCCTAAGCTGGCGAGCCAATTCTGCAGCCGCCTCCATATTTGTCTGGAAAATGGTTTCTTCAAAACTTTCACCTTTTGATGTGGAACCAGAATTGACATCGACGGAAACCAAAGCCTCAGTGGGTTCAATGACTATTGATCCACCAGACGGCAGGCTTACCTGTGGCTGATAGATCGACTCAATTTGGTCTTCAACACTATATTGATTAAAGATTGGCCGTGCGCCACGGTGTTGTTTGACTTTGACATTTCGCTGCTTGGGTGGCAGCATTTCGACAAAATTTTCCACTTTTTCAAGGGCTGCTATGTCATCGACGAGAATTTCCTGGATAGAGGGATCAAAGTGCTCTCGGAGAAAACGCATGACACAGTTGTAGTCTTGATATAACAGGCCGACCCCCTCCATATGCTGTCCCTTTGATTTAATTTCCTCCCAGAGTTTAAGGAGGAATTTGACATCTTTTGACAAGGAAGTTTTGGTTATATCAACGCTTGCTGTCCGGGCAATCCAGCCGATACCCTCAGGTATCTGAAACGAGTTCATTATTTCCCGAAGCCGGTTTCGGCGTTCTTCTCCTGTTATCTTTCTGGAAATTCCCTCGGAGTCAGAGCCGGGCATCAGGACGAGACAGCGACCTGGTAGAGAGAGGTAGGTCGTCATATTGGCACCTTTTTTGCCGATTTCTTCTTTAACGACCTGAACCAACATCTCCTGCCCTCTTTCCATAACATCAGAGATACTGAGCTTTTTCCACTGATGTGTATCCACGAGTTTTCTAACTTTGTCAGTTACATCCTGTCGATAATATTCGGGATGAATTTCACTGAAGGGAAGAAATCCGTTTTTTTCAGTACCATAATCAACAAATGCCGCCTGCAGGTTGGCTTCAATGGCGACAACACGAGCCTTGTATATATTATTTCTAGTCTGAATCCGACTAAGAGTGCTGACATGGATTGACTCGAGACGTCCGTTCTCCAGAAGAGCAAGTCGACACTCTTCGGGTTCCTCAGCGTTAATCAAAAGTTTAAATATAGACTTACTACTTGAGTCAGCACTGATTTCCTGCTCGGTTTCCGAGTCAATCGCATGATCTACTGACTTTTTACCTTCCTGTTTACTTTGCGAAGTAGTCGTTTGCCCTGCTTTCTTCGGTTGCCTGCTTTCTCCTTGATCAGATTCTTTGGTAACCTGGGTTTGAGAAGACTGTTTTTTTCTTCCCCCTCTCCTGCCACGACCTCGCCGCCCCTTCTTGGGTTGGGTGGCCGAGTCGGCATGTTCACTTTGATCTGCTTTATCTGGTAACTCTGCGTCACCTGTTTTATCCGTATCCGATAGCTCAGGCTTAGCTCCAGTTTTTTGTTTGGGAACAGGCTGAGTAGGTTTGCCGGCAGATTTACTCGCAGATGCAATCACCGCAGAACTAACGGCCTTTTGCTGATCAGCAGGTACTCCAGGTCCTGTTGTACTTTCTGAAGGGCGAGATTTTGAGGAGGAAGATTTCTGATTGGAACGTTCCGCCTTATCGGGCTTAGTCTCTTCGACTGGCACGGTGATGCTTTTCCACCAGGCGCCGATTGTTGCTTTGATTTGATTTGTTGTTTTTTTCCCTTCAGAGTCTTTTGCGTCTTTTTCTGGATCTGTCATATAATTCCTTTTCTACTCCGGTCTGCCTTCATACATAACGCAAGAGACAACTCCGGGATGTCAGGCATGAATTCTCTCCATCAAGGAGTTCCATACCTGCATCAAATTTTTATCTTGACGGTACCTGACACACTTTACCGTCTCTTTATTGATATACCCCGAAACGCCTTGCACTGGCCTGCACCTCTTTAGAAAAGGCTTGTCAGTAGAACTGTCAGTGCACTCTTTGGTTATTTTTATGCGAACAGAGCATATCTTGATTATCTTCCTGCATGAAGTTTGATGATGCAACAGTTAGTCAAACCATTTGTCGATCCATCACCATAACTCATGGCCACAATTCTGCACAGCTGGGTAGCAGAAAAACACTGTTCTCTATACAGGTGAGAAATTCTGTCGTATAATTAGCTACTTTTTATTATTCTGTGCACCGTTACCGCTTGAGTGGCATTTTTTCATTTATACCCGAAAAAAGCTGCCATTATCTGTCATACGCGGTAAACTGCTCGGAAAGTAAAACAAATACCCTATATTATCAAGCCAAAACTGTTAATTTTGGCTTGACACCGGGCGTACCGGCCCGTACATTTCGGTGCTTATAGGATACAGTTAATGACAACTGCTATTTGCTTAGAAGGCAGTGAACGTTTTGACCTGATGGGTGATTGATGTTTCTCTTTGAAAGGAGTGTATTGTGACAAAGCATTTGCCACACATTTCCACGTTCGGTTTATTCCTTTTATTTTTGCTGGTTAGCTCATTCTTTTTGTCTCCAACTCTGCTTTATTCTCAAGAATCGGTGACAACTGAGGAATGGGACATTACCGCTGACAGGATCATCCGCTATGATAAACCGATGAGCATCGTTGCGGAAGGAAACATCGTGCTGATTAAACGCAAGAAAATTCCTCCCAAACCACCTGTTATCGAAGAGGCGGTCACAGAATGGTCAGTGCTTCTCGACGAAAAGCCTGCTCCTGTGGAAGTAACGCCGTCAGATATACCCGATGAGGTTGAAGAGGTTTATGAAACTCAAATAACCATAAAAGCCGACTGGGTTGCTTACGATATAACTCTGGGATCAATTAAGGCCCGCGGCAATGTTTCTGTTACCACTGATGACGAGCAACTCATCGCAGAACAAGCAGTCGTTAATCTAGAAAAAGAAACAGGGACCTTTAAAAACGCCACTATAATTAGAAAAGAATATGACATGCACCTTGAAGGTGAAGTCATCGAGAAAACCGGTTTTAAAACCTACCACATCGAAAATGGTTGGGTGATAACCTGTAAGGTCAAAGATGGTGAGACAGCACCTTGGAGTTTTGCAGCAAATGATGCCGTGATTAGACAGGATGGCTATGCAACCTTGAAACATGCAAGGTTTCAAATTAACGATGTCCCGGTCCTCTATTCCCCCTGGCTTGTAATACCGGTAAAAAATAAGAGACAGACTGGGTTTATTTTTCCAGAACTCGGTTCGTCCCAAAATAGCGGCTTTGGCTTCAATCTGCCGTTCTTCTGGAATATATCTGACTCGACCGATATGACCATTTACACAGAATATATGGTTAACCGCGGCTATATGCCGGGTCTTGAGTTTCGTTATGTCAAAGATGAATATGCCAAAGGATTAGCTTTGGGAAACTATCTTTCTGACGAGCTCAGTGATCCTTCAGAAATTGATTACTACAACGATACTGGTTTTACCCACGACAATAAAGATCGCTACTGGTTCAGGGCCAAAGCAGATCAGGATTTTGGTGCAGGCTGGACATCGCGACTTGATGTCGATGTCGTCTCCGATCGTGACTACCTCACCGAATTTAATAAGGGATTAACTGGTTTCCAGAGCAGTAATGATCGTTTTCTTGATACATTTGGCCGCAGTCTTGAGAACAGAACCGACGATCAGCGCAGCAATACACTCAATATTCTGAAATCCTGGGGCCCCATGTCTCTGGGGGTCGATTTTCTTGCCATCAATGATGTTCGATTTGATAAGAGCGGCAACAGTCCGCTGTGGAATTTACCGGCCGTTGATTTCACGGGCGCATTGCCGCTTAGCGGTTTTGGCAACTTCACCTTTGAATGGGATGCAAACTATGTAAATTACTGGCGTGAAGAAGGAATCGGCGGCCATCGTCTTGATCTCTTCCCTCGCCTGAGCGCACCACTGCCACTGGGACCATATTTAGAATCCCGTGCAGAAGCAGGCTTACGTGACACACTCTATTTCGTTCAAAGTTATGGGGATGCCGAATGGGAAAATGATGACACCCAAAATAGATTTCTCTATGATTTTGAGGTAGAAGTCGGTACGACACTTGAGCGCAACTTTGGTCTTTCCGGATCGCGTGCCACAGCTTTCAGTCACCAGCTGCGTCCATTCATAAGCTATAATTTTATCCCCGACGAAGACCAGGATGATCTTCCCAGTTTTGATCGAGTTGACCGGATTGAGCAGGAGAACAATATCGGTTATGGAGTTGACAACTTCTTTGACCTCCTTACCGGCTCTTCAATTTACAGAGATTATGGCTCTTTAAAAATCAGGCAATTCTATAGTTTTCTCGATGAAGACTCAGATGAACCCTTCTCAAATGTAAATTTACGGCTGGTTCTCAAACCGCTCAGTACCGCACTTATTGGCTATAAAACTGACCTAGATATATATGGCGACGGATTCGTCCGGCATAATTTTGAAGGTCAATACACCAATAGTCGCGGCGATTTGTTCGGCCTTGAATATGTTTGGGATAATGATGACAATATCGAACAGGTCAATGCGCTGATGAGGGCTGCGCTGTCTTCAAGCTGGCGGGCAAGGTTTGAGATTGAACACTCCATTTCTGAAGGCGAAACCAATACCGCTGATCTGTCAATCATATATCAGGCTCTTTGCTGGTCAGTTGA
>JABDPQ010000114.1 GCA_013042695.1 Desulfobacterales bacterium
CATATTCGGTGATTGGAACCATAATATCACGGATTTGTTTATTCAGCGGCATATCTTTCCCTTACTGCCAAGCGATTTAGATTTATGGTGAAGTAACTTATTACACGGTTAACGAGGAGCTAAGACCATGGTTCTCGTATATCTCCATGGCTTCATTTGAAATGAGAAATTTCAGAAGTTTACTCCCCCAAACTCCACCGTCACCAATCAACCCTATGGATGTTTCACCCACTATGTTGCCTGGTAAGGGAATAGGAGCATTAACGCTCCCACCAAGGGGAACAATGTCAAAATTATCCGGGAAAATTCGTACGTACCGAAGAGCAAGATGAAAAAAGACTATTGCAACATCTACCAACCCATCAGCTATAGCCTGTGGCGCTTCTCGATGATGAATATATTCACCAAAGACTACTTGACCTCGCGAAATCTTATTTTGTAAAAAATCTTTGTTAGTATTCTGTTCTGATACCAGCGCCTTCAACGTATTATAATAAGCCGAATAACTAGCTTTCTCTCTGTCAGGATGGGACATGAAGAGCCTTATGTTCTCATCTGTGATATCAGCTGCTTCTGATATATGCTTAGGATTACCCTTCTTGACCAATAAAACATTACCTCGATTCTGGACAAAAGGAATATGCTCAGACATAAAACCTTCGTTAATGAGTCTGTCTAAAATGTTTGGAGGGCTTATGAAAACATGCGGCTTCACATTGATTGACAGATTGCCGAGCTGCAACCCTCCAGTTTTAAGCATATTTACAATTGGCCCCGGTGGCGTTGTCACATAAAAAATATCCGACAACTTCTCATTTTGTTGAGCAAATAAGTCTAAACATTCTCTTAGAGCCATATGGTGATTTCCATCAGAGAAAACAATAACTTGGGCTTTTACAGGGTCACCATGAAAATCCAAACAAATGTTTGAGCCAGGGTGAGACCACTGAAAAAAATCACGACTTCTACCTACTTTCTCTTCAGGCCATTCCAGATGAAATTTCATCGTTAGATTTCTCGGGGCTAGTGTTAAACGGTGATTAGGTCTTTTTCACTGTTGCTATCGCAGTCCTGACGATGACATAAAGTGTAATCAGCAGCAATACTATCGCTACAGGGCGGGTAAAAATCATGTAAGGATTCTGTTCTGAGGATATAATTAATTGTTGAAGTGCCGTCTCCCAGATCGGAGCAAGAATGAAACCGATGATAAAACAGATATGGGAGAATTTAAATTTTCTCATAAAGTAGGCCAGAAAGGCGAAAAAGAGCATAAGGCCAACGTCGAAAATTGAGTATTGCGCCAGGTATGCTCCCATAAGACAGGTGAAGATGATAATGGGGTAGAGAATTACTGCCGGAGTCTGCACCAGTTTACAAAATGTCTTCAACCCAATACGACCTACTCCCAGCAAAAAGAGATTGGCAATAATAAGACTCCCATATATCGAATAGATAAATTGGGCATTCTCTTCAAACATCAAAGGACCGGGAATCATGCCGTGTATCACAAAAGCACCGATTAACATTGCTGCCGCAACATTTCCAGGGATCCCCAAGGTAAATAACGGGATCAGGCTTGCACCGACAACAGCACTGTTTGCAGCTTCTGAGGCGGCGATACCTTCTAGTTTGCCTTTGCCGAATGAGTCTGGGTCATTTGATCTTTTTTTGGCCTGGTCGTAGGCGAAAAATGAAGCAACAGGGGCGCCAAGGCCAGGCAGTGCCCCAACTACGGTGCCAGAAACAGCAGAACGTATAATTGTTTTAAAACAACCACAATATTCTCGCCAGGAGATAAGGCGATCTTCTTTTTTTGTGGAAAATGTAAGCGTACAATCGACGTCGCCGAGTTTAATTCGTTGTTCCAATTGATTGATAATTTCTGAAAAAGCCAGCATACCGATTCCTATTGGAATCAGTGAAATACCGCGTTCCAGCTGGTAAACGTCAAATGTCAATCTCGGCATCGCCGAAACTGGTTCCATGCCGATAGTACCGACAAGTATACCGAAGGTTGCCGCCATCAGACCTCGTAGAAGCGATGTCGTTCCCAATCCTGCAATAATAGTCATGGCTAAACAGATCAATGCAAAGATCTCAGGAGGTCCCATATACAATGCCACCGCTGCCAGAGGAGCTGCAACCAGGATGAGAACAAGGGTCGAAAAAGCATCGCCGGACACTGAGCCATAAAGGGCCATGCGCAGGGCTTTTTCACCCTTTCCTTGCTGAGCCAGTGGAAAACCATCCCACGTTGTCGCCGCTGCTTCAGGAGTTCCTGGTGTGTTGAGTAATACGCCAGATATGGCCCCGCCAAAGAATGCCCCCTTGTTCAACCCAACCAGAAAGCCAATAGCTGCCATCGGCGACATATAATAGGACAACGGAATACAAAGGGCAATGGCCATAGGTCCATTGACGCCGGGAATTGCTCCCGCCATCATACCTGCGGTAACTCCGACTAACACGAAAAGTAGATTGGAGAGCTGCAGAGAATCAATAAATCCGGCGAGGACCACTTCAAACATGAAGTCACCTTTAGCTTTGCTGGTTTAGGGCATTGGGACGCCTAATCCATAACGAATGGCCACATAAATAAGGCCCACTGGAAGTACCGCCACGAGGATCAGCTGAACAGGTTTCCGTTGTCCGCACAACCACTGGAGAATGAACATAAAAATGATCCCGGTTAGTATGAAACCCAAATCGTACGGTAAAAAACCCAATCTTTTCATAATTGGCATCAGCAGAAAACTGGGCACCATGAAAAGTAACAGATGGTTTAGATGAACCCGGTCGACGGGACTTTTATCAGGGATCCGATCCTGATTCTCCCGTTTGGCTCGAAAATAAGAGAGAACATTTGGCAGAAGAGCGACAAGTGATAGAAAGAGGATTATAGAGACCGCTACATTAGGCACAAGCGACCCGGGAACACCGTAGCCTGGGTACTCAGGGGTATAGGCGGGAATAACCCAGACAAGAAAGAGTACACACGTCAGCACAATTCCACTGAATAACAGATTGTCTCTCTGCGTTGCAGTCATGAAATCCTCCATTGAGTTCTGCGCTTTGCTGGCGCTAAGTCTCAGAGGTAGAAACGATCAAGTTAGAGCGAAATGCTTACTCCAGCACCTTAAAAGGACTGCCGCAGGGGTGCTGCTTGCACTAACTTCCCTGCGGCAGTTTTGATGTGATAGTGATAAGGATTATTTCTTCTTCATTCCTGCAGCCTGAGCACCGAAACGATCATACGCTTTCATCATGTATTCCTCTGCGTAAGGACGACCATAGGTAACCGGACCCATTTTTAGTTTTACTGCAACAAATTCACGAAAAGCCTCATCATCAGCCAGTTTTGCCATCGCTTCCTCCAGACCAGCCAAGGTAGCCTCGGGAAGTCCTTTCGGCCCTATCAAAGCGATAAACATCTCAACTGATTCATCCCACCCCTGCTCTTTCAAAGTCGGAACGTCGGGAAAGTCTTTGAGCTGCGGTGGTGCGACCAGACGTGTCGGCGTCGAAGCGGCAAGCAGGGTTAATTTCTGAGGTACATAGCCAAAAAGGATTGCACCTAAATGACCAAGATCAGCATGGCCGCCAAGAACTGCTGAGATAATCGAGGGGCCACCCTGGCTCGGCATAAACGAAAGCTTCACACCTTCCTTTGCCGCAATACGCGTCAACACATCCCGGTCGTCTGATCCCTGGAACATATAGGTGAGGCCTTTACCTTCTTTTTTTGCCCAGGCAAAAGCATCCCCAAGTGTTTTCCACGGGCGATCAGGACGACAGACAACACCGCTTTGGTTCAGGCCCAGCTTGGAAATAAAAGTAAAGTCTTCAAACTTGTAGTTCGTCTTGACGTAATGGGGTGTATACGTATAGGCCGCGGTGGCACCAATGCCCAAGGTATAACCATCTGGTTTGGCCCTGGAAAGTTCGGCAGCCATGACGCTGCCATGGGAACCTCCCGGATTATTGGATACCAGTACTGGTTGACCGAGCTCGTTTTTCAATTCTTCCGCCACTTTCCTCGCCAACAGGTCGATCTGAGCTCCTGGCTTGACCATGGTAAGCATCTTGATTGGGCGACTCGGATAGTCTGCTGCAAATACTGGCTGGGCGACAAATGCGCAAACTAACATGAAGCTGATCAGCAAAGCTACTAACAGGTTTCTTCTTAGGCTGTACATGATCTTTCTCCTTTGGCTGTGGAAAGTTAATGTTTGTTACTCGAAGAGAGGCAGAGCAACACAATCAATAAGAATCAATACTCGATTCTGTATAGTTTCTACCAATAGTTCCAACCCAAAGACTATCGCTTGGGCGATAATTTTTTAAAAACCCTCCCTTTCATTCTATTGAACTATTTCAAATTTATCTGAATTCTATAAACATTGCCGACGTCCAAGCCTTTGCGTCATCAATCTGACGCCCTAGGAAAAATATCGGCCGAAAGCCAGCAGGACCGTTAACTGGATCAATCTGAATTTTACCCTGAACATCACGTGGTAGTAGCTGATCGCTGATCCGTTCAACAGAGACAAACATATTCACTCCACCCAGTTTTTTCGTCAGTTCACCGTGCTCAATCAGATCGGCTCCGCTGACTTCGAATATAAATTCTGGACAATGTATAAATGGATTGCGATCAAGTTGGTTACCGACCTTATTATAACTGTCTATTGTTCCATAAATTTGGATCGTACAATGGGCTAAATCACTGACATCCATTTCAACACAGTCAGCATCACCGTACGTGTCGGTACGAAAACCAATTTCCGTTGGTGATTTGCGATAGCAATTTTCTTCCTGATGTTCGAAACCACGGCCTAAAAAGCTGTTAACAACCCCATTCAAAATCTTTATCGATCCACTCCACTCTGCCCAACGATAACGATCTTTAATCCTTGCCCCACCCCAACGAACACGAATTCTTCGATCAGAATAACCTGCTTCATCCTGAAGGTTCCTGGACCAAATCAAGCCTGTGTGATCGTATGCTTGTATCTTATCCCATCCGGCATCTCCAAGGAATCGATAGGTAATCTCGGCAGGTCCCTTATTCCTAAAGCCATCACCCTGAATAAATTTGCCACATTGAGTAAGACCAACGAGGCGTTCTCCAGTGGTTGCAAAAGTATGTCTTGCTCGTAAAGATTTGGAGATTGTTTTTCGCTCAAGTTTTTTTGAGATAATTCCTGTAACACCGCCTTTTGTCCCAAAGACTGCGGTGCCGGGAACTCCTCCTCCACAACGACCACGGTGCTCGTCACCATTTGCAGAGGCACCTAATTTGTATCCACGTTGCATGGCCTCTTCATATAACCAGCCGAAGTGGCCCCAAGCAGACTCTATTTCAATGAGCCTTTCAAGAACAGGATGATGCCAATCCAAGACACAACGGCGCCCTCCAACATGGGGCATCAATAAGTGTCCTTCAGGATCATCGACATATGTCACCCACAGTTCTTCTAAAGGCCACGCTCCTGGCTCAATTTGTTCAGATGTCATATCCTCGTTCCACTCAAAAGAACGGGCTATATTTCCTTGGCTGTCATACGGAAATTCCGGCGTTTTTCCATGAAGAAATATTACATTGTGATCTCCTCCTGCACAGGAATTCCCGCACCATTCCGTACCGGGATAGCAAATGAATTTACCTTCTTCATAGAGTTCTTTGTTTATAAGTCGTACCGCTCCATCCCAGCGATCCTTTGTAATCTGAAAGTCGTTTGCCGTGTAACCAAGAACATCGAGTCCTGCAACATCACGACCATATGTAAGATTATAGCGAGTATCATTGGTACCTACCGTATCATCTGAATGAACATGAAGATCACCGTAATAAATTCGCTCGTAATTGAATCCCGAATCTATCGTGATAAAAAATTGTTTTTCTGCCACAGCTGGACGATTCGGCATTGTTGCAGTAATTATGAGTTCCCCATTGCGATCTGACGGCAAATCTATCACTTCTACCACTGCCCATCCTTTAGGGTTGATTTTGACTGTTTTGCTATAGATTTTTTTTCCTTCAAGCCCAGCCTTTATTTGTACGCTACCACCAATGTTCCAACAGGTATTGCCCCAAATATCTTCAGCTCTGATTTTAAGTGGTATTCTCTTATCTCTGTTAACCAACCTGGATCCAACAATCTCAAGGTGATGGGGTTGACCAGGGACAATATCAATTACGATATCACCAGGAATTGTGCAAAATCGAGAAGTTCCAAGAGGATCCACATAGCACCGGAATTTAAAATCTTTTTCTACAAATGTCTGAGCCCGCGTTCCAGGACCGCCAAAACGACGATCTCCCATTCTGATAATTATATGATCACCAGGTTTCAAATAGCCATCTATGGTGTCAACGATTATTGCTTTTTGAAACGGACGCTCATGTCCCTTTTGATCAAAACGTACTTTAAGTGACTGGACAGTTG
>JABDPQ010000116.1 GCA_013042695.1 Desulfobacterales bacterium
AATATTCCTTTACCCTGACTGTGCCTTTAGTTGACCTGGAGGCGGCAAGAGAACTTCTTGAGCTGGCACAGCAGATGAACCCAACGGTGAGAATCAGCAGAAAACCAAACCGGAGCGATTATGCCCGATTCTACTTGAGTTTCCCTTTTTCCGGATCTCGCCCCGACCTCTCGTTTCAGGAATGGTTTAACGGTCAAAATAGAGAGGAATGGGATCTTTTTGGTCCGACCTACGGGCGCTGGGGGCTCACCTGATCCGAGCTCTTTCTGCGTCTACAGCATAGTATTTAATCTGCTTGTTCGAGAGTACCTGCTTTTTTGGGAAAACATCATTTCAGCTAAATCGTAAAACAAAATTTACCAGGACTGTCTAGCAAAGACCCCAACTCCAGAAGTATTTGATATTCTTTCTCAAAATAGCGTCTAAGACTAAAACCTACTAATTTGTAAGCAATTTACTTACTGTTTTGTAGGCAAATAGCTTTCATTTATCTTTGTCACATGGTAGTATGCAGGTAAAGGAATTCATGTTGCCTCGGATGCATTTCCTATTCATTCTGAATATGGGAGGAATGATCATGAACCTCACCGATTATGTCGTTTTCTTCTGGCTCCTACCCGTTGTGCTTTGCATTATTTGCCCACTGCTCATTCTATGTGGCTATGCCGTGGTCAAATTGCCTTCATTGTTGTTTGGCGGTAGAAAGCCAAGAATCGATACAGAGCCTCTATTTGCACGCTAGAAAAAAGACCATGCTGCCATATCAACCTCTTTTTCTCTAGTCAGAGGGGGAAGTACTCCCTTGCTTCTCCCTCATCTGCTCCAAGCACCTTCTCGTTGATTCTTTTAACTATTGGTAAATAAATAAATTAATATGGAAAAAAACTGAAAGCGGCTGAAGTCCTTTCGATTCGAGTGTACGATCTAATTTGGAGAAGGCCAGCTCGTGCCGTCAGAGAAGACAGGTGCTCATTACCTGCCTGAGATCTGTTTTTCCGTCAAAAATGAGATGGATGCCTTCCTGCAAGAGAACAGTCATGCCATCGTCGATGGCTTCAAGTTTAATTTCTTCGGCGGGAGCCTTTTTAATGATCTGGTCTTTAATCGTCCTGTTTGCCACAAGCATTTCAAAAAGACCTGCTCTTCCTTTGTACCCGGTTTGATTGCAGTTTTCACAGCCGTTTGGTCGAAAGAGCGTCAGCTTTTCTGAGTATGGTCTATTCAGATGCTCAAAAAACATGACGCCATAATGATGGACAAGGTGATCATACTCCTGTTGACTAGGGCTGTAAGGTTCTTTGCAGTCTTCGCATAATGTCCTGACAAGGCGCTGGGCCAGAACCCCTAGTAGCGAATCAGAAAAATTGAACGGGTCCATACCCATATCGATGAGTCGAACCACCGTTTCTGCAGCAGAGTTTGTATGCAGCGTACTGAAAACGAGATGGCCGGTCAGAGAGGCCTCAATTGCCATCTTGGCTGTTTCCTGGTCTCTCATCTCTCCAATCATGATAACATCAGGGTCAGCTCGCAGAAATGCCCGCATGGCAGCTGCAAAGGTATAACCGATGTATGGTTTAACCTGAACCTGGCGCAGGCGGTATTGGGTTATTTCTACTGGATCCTCTGCGGTCCAGATTTTTTTGTCCGGGGTGTTGATATAATTCAGGGCAGAATGCAGTGTAGTTGTTTTGCCCGATCCGGTTGGGCCGACGACGAGAAACATACCATATGGCTTGGCTATTACGGGAATGAGCCGCTTTAATACTCGCTCCGGGGTGATAATGTTTAAAGGAAGTGGTTTACTGTCGGCCAGGATTCGAAGCACGATATCTTCATTGCCATCCGCAGTGGGCAGCGATGCAACACGCAGTTCAATATTGTCTGCCCGGGTAGTGGTGAACTTAATTTTTCCGTCTTGCGGCTTGCGACGTTCGGAAATATCTAGATCTGCAAGGACCTTGATGCGAGCAATAGCTGATCTGACGTTTATTTTTGAAATATTCAGTACGTTTGCACAGGTGCCATCTATACGGTAGCGCACTTCGGCATCTTGTTTTACTCCGTATGGTTCGATATGAATATCTGAAGCTCCTGCGTAGTAGGCATCTTCAATTATCTTGTTCACCAATTGCACTGCCGGTGTGGTGTCAACTTCGACCTCAATGATCTGCTCTTGCGGCTTTGCATAGGTGTCGGGATCGTACCGTTCTTCTTCAGGGACCTCTTCAGCAGCTTCAATGTCGTCGATAGGAGCTTGATCCACTGGCGGCGAAACAC
>JABDPQ010000121.1 GCA_013042695.1 Desulfobacterales bacterium
CTATTTATACAGAGGCTACTTTGAACGAGTCTTCGCCGTAAAAAAAGAACTACTTCGTGTTCTGGAGCAGCAGTTTAACATAGGTTGGTATGTGAGGGGGTTGTGCGTATCTTCAAGGGCCAACATGTATCTCGGTCACTGGAAGGAGGCTATAGATGATGCAAAAAAGGCACTGAAGGCTGCTGAAGAATCCTCAGAGAATAGCTATGTTGTGTTTGCGATCTGGACCCTCTCGATGGCCTATACCTGGAGAGGAGATCCAAGTAAAGGGATTGAATACGGGGAACGAGCATTGCAGAATGCTGTCACACCCGCGGACAAGGCCTGGGCGCAGAGGGGCCTTGGGTGGGCCTTGTGCCGAGTTGGAGATGCAAATAGAGGAATTGACCTTTTAACATCAGCGTTGAAAAATTTTCAAACTGGTCACCATATGGCGGGTGTAATTCCGACCACATGTACTCTTGGAGAAGGGTATTGGCTTGCAGGGGAGGAAAACAAAGCGACACAGAAGTTAGAAAAGGGCCTTGAAATGGCAGAGCACTGTGAGGCGAGATATTATGTTGGTTTCTCTCAACGTCTCTTGGGCGAGATAGCCTTGAAAAACAATCCAGCCCAGGCGGCACTCCGTTTCGATAAAAGTATTACTGTGCTTAAAAAGATTAAGGCAGAGAATGAGCTGGCACATGCCTATGTGGGCATTAGTAAGCTTTACAAGCAGCAGAACAAAATTGCCCAAACTCGAGAGTATCTGATAATGGCCCTGGAGATATTTGAACAACTGGGCACTTTACTTGAGCCAGATAAAGTAAAAGAAATTTTAGTTAAATTACCTATATGTAAGAAGGGGACACGACACCTTCAAGCGTAAACTTACCACTGTTTTTAGCATCGACGCAGTCGTTTACAGCAAATTAATGGGAGACGACGAAGCAGCCACCGTCAAGACCATCACCGTCTATCAAAAAATAATGACAAACCTCATTATGCAGCATCGTAGTCGAGTCATCGACTCTCCGGGTGACAATCTGCCTGCTGAATTTGGCAGCGTGGTCGATGCTGTACAGTGTGCCGTGACAATACAAAAAGAATTGCAGGCAAGAAACAATGAACTGCCGGAAGAGCGTAGAATGCTGTTTCGCATTGGCATAAACCTTAGTGACGTGATTCAGGAGGGTGATCGGATATATGGGGATGGTGTGATTATCGCGGCCCGGCTAGAGGGACTGGCCGATCCCAGCGGCATTTGTATCTCCAAGACCGCTTTTGTGAGAATTACAGCTATTGTGTTTCTTAGATTTAATTCACTATAAATGGGAGGGATCCAATTGGCAGTCGACTGGTTTAAGAGACGGCTATCAGCAATCCTCAGTGCAGACGCCAAGGACTACAGCCGGCTCATGAGCGATGATGAGGAGCACACTGTCTCATTGATTACCGCTTATCGTCAATGTATTGCAGAATTGATCTGCAAGCATAGAGGAAAAGTCGTTGATTCCCCAGGTGACAATATTCTCGCCGAGTTTGGTAGTGCACTAAATGCGGTCCTCAGTGCTGTTGAGATACAGGCAGATTTAAAAAAGAGAAATGAAGACTTGCCGGCAAATCGACGGATGATATTTCGCATTGGCATCAACCTTGGCGAGGTGATCGTTGAAGGTGATCGAATCTATGGTGATGGAGTGAATATAGCCGCCAGGATTGAGAGTCTTGCAGATCCGGGAGGCGTCTGCATTTCCCGCAGCATATATGAGCAGATAAAGAACAAACTCGATCTGGGCCTTGAATATTTGGGCGAACAGGCCGCTAAAAATATCGCGGACCCTTTAAAAATTTATCGGGTTTTGATTGACCCCATTGCTGAGGTACCGAAATTAAGCAAGAAACTCAGACTACCCGACAAACCGTCTATTGTGGTTCTGCCCTTTGAAAATATAAGTGCAGACCCTGAGCAAGATTTTTTTTGTGATGGAATTACCGAAGAGATAATTACCGGATTAGCCGCGGTTCCCCAGTTATTTGTTATTGCGAGGAACTCCTCGTTCACCTTTAAGGGAAAGCATGTAAAGGTACAACAGGTTAGCAAGGAATTTGGCGTAAAGTACGTGCTTGAAGGCAGTGTTCGCAAATCGTCAAGCCGGGTGCGAATTACTGCACAGCTTATAGATGCGATTACAGGGAATCATCTGTGGGCCGAACGCTATGATCGTGAGTTACACGATATCTTTGCCCTGCAAGACGAGATAACAATGAAAATTGTTACAGCCCTTCAGGTGAAACTCACTGTTGGAGAACAAGCGCGTTTGTGGACAAGGAGGACGGACAATCTTGATGCCTACTTAAAGTATCTGACCGCTCGTTCGCGATTCGGGCACGGCAAACTAGATAACTATGCCCTAGTCAGGCGAATTGCAGAGGAATCCGTTGAGTTGGATAAGGAATATTCAGTTCCTTATGTGCTCATGGCCTGGACACATTATTATGATGCCAAACAAGGATCTTCCGAATCCCGTGAAAAGTCCTTTGAAAAGGCTAAGTTGCTTGTTCAGAAAGCTCAAGAACTCGATGATTTGTATCCTGATACCCATATTCTGAGGGGGTTTATTCATCTATATCAAAAACAATTTCAAGAGGCCATCATTGCAGGAAAAACTGCGATCTCCCTTGGCCCTAATAATGCTGAAGCCCATGTGATTATGGCTCATATCCTGCGCTTCACGGGTAAGTTTGAAGAGGCGACCACGATGATTCAAAAGGCCTTGCGCCTGCAACCTTACTATCCAAGTTTTTATTTAACTGAACTTGGCATGTGCTTCTATTACACCTGCAGATATAGAGAGGCGGTTGAAATGGCGAAAGAGTTCTTGAGCATGGCTGAAAGTCAGGGCGATTTGGAATTGCTGTATTTTGGTCACGCACTCATGGCAATGAGTTATATTCGGCTGGGCATGAATGAGGATGCCCGTCTGGCTGCATCCCGCGTACTTCAATATTTTCCAAAATATTCTCTTGAATGGGATAGAAAGGCCAGTTTTTACCAAAACCCTGATCATTTGAAGCAGCAACATGATGATTTAAGGCAAGCTGGTATTACATGAATGGCATTAAACAGAGGTATTAAAATTCTTAAATGGAGGTACGTATCATGAAAAAGCTATTTTCCATCATCGCAGCTCTGCGGGGTAGGTACTGCCGTTTTTCCGCCTATGGTAGGTTATATATGAGACGGATTCTTTAGTGCCCGCTCGTAATGGTTTGATAGGGCTATTGAATTTTTCGGTATCAAGATCAACTATGGTATCGAGCAAGGTGAGGTTTAAGACTTCGGGTTCAGAGTAGCCCACGTTCTCAAGAACACCTTTGTTGACTTGTAAATAATTAAGTGAGGATGCATCGGCTATATAAAGCTCATTTGAACTGTCATTGAGGATGCGTCCAAGCCTGTTATCCAGCTTGTTTTTCTCGAGCGCAAGGCTTTTTACCAGAGCGAGATTTTCATACTGCAATTGCAGCGATGATGTAACGATATCATGTAAGCGCCTACTTGCTCGAAAAATGATAATAAAAAAAATGCAGAGTAGAATTGCCACCGAAAGGTAAAATGAGTCTGCAGCAATAAATGATGAAATAATAATAGGCAAAAGCATGTTCCTTTAATTACACCTTAATTGCCTCGAAAAGAATTGGCTGAATAGTAATTGAACAAGTCTGCCGTTTACTTGATCATTAAATCGCCGATATTGAAACAATGGGGTTGAAAAGGATAATGATTAACCCCGAGTTCAGACTTGGTTATGGTAACATTCTATTATACATAAGGAGCGTGCCAGTCTTCGTTAAACAGCGGCTAAGCTTGCAAATGAAAAAGGAAAACAATGGACAGTAGAGTTGCCGCTGGTTTGTGGCGACTGTTTACCGTACTTTTGGTAATGGTACTTCTGCCAGTGTGCGGGGCAAGGTTTGCAGGTAACGAGGTAAAACCTTATCTCGAGTTCCCTCCCCTGACCCGATACGTTGAGCATGCCGGATTTTCGTGGCTTGTTTTCATTGCCATGGCGTTGTTTGTTCTCGCCGTCGCAGCGCCACTGTCGATAAGAGTGGTTTTGAGTCAGGTGCGATTCAAAGAAGGCGAATGCTATGGGTTTCCTCTCTGGGGTTGGGGGTCACTACTAATTTGCCTTGTTTCATGGATAATAGCCTGGAGCAGACTCGATTGGTTTAGTGACTATCAGATATTCACCTTCAGTCCGTTATGGTTCGGATATATCGGCATCGTAAACGCTCATACCTACGCAAGGTCGGGCGCGTGCATGCTGACCCACAGGCCGAAATATTTGGCCAGGCTTTTCATCGCCAGCGCTATCTTCTGGTGGTATTTTGAATACCTTAACAGATATGTACAAAACTGGTATTACGTGGGTATTGAAGGTCTTTCGCCCGCCCAGTATGTGTTGTTTGCAACCCTGGCTTTCTCGACGGTACTTCCAGCTGTACTGGGAACCTATGAATTGCTCGAAACCCTTCCGCGCTTCAGTGCTGGTCTGGAGAAATACAAAACGATCGATATCAGGCATTCCAAACTAATAGCCCTGGCAGCTCTTATGGTTGCCGCTGCAGGTTTATTTGGAATAGGAATCTATCCGGACTATCTCTATCCGCTGCTCTGGCTTTCGCCGCTGGTTATCCTTACCAGCGTACTGCGACTTGGTGGAAGGCAAACCATATTTACACCACTCAGGCGAGGCGATTGGAAACGGATTTTTCTGCTGGCTGTCTCTGCTCTGATCTGTGGCTTTTTCTGGGAAATGTGGAATTACTACAGTTACGCAAAATGGATCTACTCGATCCCGTTTGTGCAGAAATTCCATATTTTTGAGATGCCGCTTCTTGGATATGCAGGTTATCTCCCTTTTGGCCTGGAATGCGGCGTGATCGCCAGTCTTCTTGCTCCCCCAAAATTGGCACAAGGGTAATAGCGCACAGTCGGGCTGTGTGGCTTATGATTATAGTAATGCTGCTGTGGAGCATTTTAGATATTGCAGCACGACACCTGGACTCAGCACCTACCTTCGAGGTTACGTTCTGAATATTTGACAGTCCGCAAACTTCATTTCCACGCCTAAAAGAAATTTTTGGTGTAAAGTTAACGATTCACAATTATTTACTTCTGCTGATAATTTTACTATCACCAAAATCATCGCAACCTGCAGGATTATTTGGCTGAGCAATAAAAAATGGGGGATCTATGAATTCCAACGAAAGAGTCAAACAAGTTTTTAAAGGTGAAATTCCAGACCGTGTACCAATTGGTGAATTCGCTATTGATTTTGACACCATAGAAAAAATTATCGGCAGACCCACTTACGTGCGGGCAAAAGCCAAATCCAAGATTGCTTTTTGGGAAAATCGGCATGAGGAAGTGATCGACAGCTATATTAAAGATCATATTGAGCTCCACGAAAAGCTGGGTTTCGATATCATCAATTTCCCAATGGCAACCTGGGCTATTCCCCTGCCAAACGACGACCCTCCACCGACGAAGCTTGATGAAAATACCTGGCAAGACAAAGTTGGCAGGATATTTAAGTATTCAGACATTACCCATGATGTGGTTTGTGTGGATGATCCCCTGGCCGAGCAAACCCTCTATACGATGGATCACGAGACACTGGCGCGGGTAGACGAAGTCGAAAAAGGTGATATCAACTGTAAACCAGCAGGACTCGATGAACGCTCCTGGGATATCCTGGACCAGGTTATCGGCCATTTTGCCGGCCGTAAGTTCATCGTCGGCCCTTCCGGTGGTGAAATCGGTATTGTCCTGGAAGGAGGTATGGAACATGGCATGATGGCACTCATCCGAAACAGGGATTTTATCGATAGGGCGACACGTTTTCTGGTTGATAAGCAGAACGCGCTTGACAAAAAAATGGTCCATCCCAAAAGTGATGCCGTCATTTGGGGAGCCGATTTTGCCCATAGCCGGGGTGGGTTCATCAGTCCAATAATGTTTCGTGAGATGTTTTTCTCTGCCAATAAGACCCGCTTAGAACACATAAAAAAGAATCATGGGAAAATTGTGGTCAAACACTGCTGCGGGAATGTAAATAAGTTTCTCGATATATTTGCTGAGCTCGGTTACGACTGCTATCAATCGATTCAGCAGTCCGGGGGCATGGACCTGGCCGAAGTAAAACAAAGAATCGGGGACAAGATGGTCTTATGGGGCGGTGTTCCTGTCGAATTTATCATCGACGGCACCATGGCAGAAGTTCGCCAGGCGGTGCGCCAGGCAATGCATGACGCCAAGGATAACGGGCGCTTCATCCTGGGCACGACACATAGCATTGCTGTTGGTTCAAATTACGATAATTTCATGGCCATGGTGGATGAATATTGGCAGCATTGTGCCTATTAACCGTTCTCTCCCCTAAAGTCCAGCTCCAGGAGATATTACCTCAATTTTGGAGACAGACAATAAAGTCATTTTCAAATAAGCAAACTGGGTTTTTTCCCTGTCCACCGAGATTGAGAGGAAAAAGTATACGACATTGAAAACGCTATGAGGGTCGATTGGATAAAGGACTGAACTTAAATTTCAGGCGTAGTTTTGAAAGGAGGGCTATCCGTTGAACTCGGCATGTTTAAATATATTTTTTAGAGGAGGCTCCAGTCTCGGGATAGCCCTTCCATTAGTGGTATTGTATCACATATTTCATGGTTTGCGAAGCTCATCATGTTTTCTCAGAAGTTGCGTACCTGCCTGATTACTAATATCAATAAAAAGAAATGTGATTCTTAGTGCTTAGCAGGGATGGAAGTTAAACCCAAACACCATGAGATCTTCCCACCGCATCTGTTGTTACCTGACTTGCACTCAAAGATGGCCCAATCATTATTTTGCCTTTGTTGCACTTCGATGAATCTGCTTTAGTATAACTCATGTAGATGTTATGAATTTACCTTTAAGTGAATGTAGACTTGGGAAAAACTATACAACTCAAGGAGGTTACCATGGATTTTGATCACGCCTACGCAGACTATATTGACGAAGAGGGGATTGCTGCTATCAAGGAACTGGAGAATGAAACCGGTAAATGCCTTTTGGCCTATTACTCTCCTCCTGGCACTGCACATCTAACTCGAGAACAGCTCCAAAAGATAAAAGAGTTGGAAACAAAACTCTGCGTTCGATTAGTAGCTTACGAGAATCATTGACCAACAACGAAAGTAAGCCAGTCTTAATAGACAAATTTAATAAAAAGCGCTTCTCTTCCCCTAGCAAACCGCTATGCGCCATTTTTGAGCCGGCATGGCCAAACGCGGGATTATGCGATTTAGAAGAAATGGAACAGGCTCGCTCTTACCGTTGTCACCTAAACTGGTACTGCCACTCCCAGTAATGGATTGATTCTTGCCCCCAGCAGCACATATAGGCTGCTATTTCATTTTGAAAATGGAAGCGGGCCCCGTTTTATTACTTAGCCTCCCAAGTGGAGTTTGTATTTTGCGCCATTAGAGAAAATGCATGTACCTGCCCCTTGCCGTGGGGTGTTCATCTGGTACTCACAACTCATATATCCACCTTTTGGACTAAAGGCACTGGCAACGCCGCGACGCGAATCATTCGATACTCGCGTGGCCTCTCCCGTATAGGTCTCTCCTTTGTAGCTAAGATTGAAACGACCTTTTCCTGTCAACATGTTGGTAACCGTGCCTGTTACCACGCCAGTTTCGGCAGCCAGCTCACTGTCCGGATATAACCGTGCAGAAATCGTTATTGGGCCAACTTTTTGCGGGGCGCTTGGGGTGCCAACCTGGCCTTTATAGGTCGGCGGTGGTGTTGGCCAGACTGGGTTTCCATAGCGATCCATAGGAAGCACGTAACAGCCGCCGAGCATGACCGTTAACGACAAAACTATCAATGTATTCTTCATTAGTTTTTTCATGGGCAACCTCCCGAAATAGTAAAGTGTATTCTTATAGTCTATACTCCCTTCAGTATCTGTTCCGGGGAAGGTATTGCGGTACTTCCCCCTGCAGGCAAACTGACCATCACTGAGATAATGATTATTGCATGAGCCACTTGCAAAAGGCTCGCATGTTATGCTGTTTTGCTATGGCACCGAATCATATGACATATACTGCCAAAGCAGTCCCTCACGAATCCTTAACATCTATGCTTTGCAAACAGGCATCATTACCTGCCGTTGGAATCAACTAAAATCTATAAAATTGATGACGGTAGAAACTCTTCTACTCGTTCATTTGTATTTTTTACTTACTTCGTTTTCCACTTGTATGTATTTACTGAGACGCAATTTTTGTACCAATGAATAAGAAAGGAATTTATATGTTTAGAAATACAAGGATTAACGAATAAGTACTCACCCTGATAAGACAAATCCCATCTACTAGTTATTTCATTTTTTGCAGGTAAGACCAGCATATAATGCTTATTAACCTGAGCCACTTGCAAAACACCCTTTTCGTTCATCCTCTACGTTATGCTTAAATTTTATCCTCGGAATATCAATTATATGCCTGCGGTAAAAATTTTTCGCATACCTTGACTTTGAACGAAAATCATCATTTTGCAAAAGGCTCAACCTGCTATGAACTAATCAGGCTAAATTCAAAATGTGTTGGCTGATGTTTGGAAAACATCCAGAAAGAGATGCTCAGAAGAATATTCCAGATAATCTTGGTGATGGTATTGCAATTACAGGTGAAAGAGTCAATATCAAAGGATTCCGGTTAAGAACCATCATCTAAGTTTGGTTCATTTGGGGCAGTAAATTACACACCTCCCACTTTCGCAGTGATACCATTTTCATTTGAATATGTTTTAGTAGAAGCCTTATCAACTATGCCATTAACAATTGTTTAGGGGCTGGTCAAACCCACCTCAGTAATGAACATCAAACAGGGTACGATCATCGATATTTGCTGTTTTCCTTCATCCACAACATGATGGCCTGCCAGTTGTTCGTATCATACCTGTCGGTAATTGCTTTTTCAGAATTGTATATCCCTGTGTGACCCACAAGAGGATTATGGAAATGGGTTTTAATGTGACTTTTTATACAATCAAAGATAGCGACACAAGTTTCTTCTGGACTAATATCATCCTTGCCTCCAGAAAGAACGGCAGTCGGACAGGTAATCCGTGAGAAATCCTTATCGGCAATACACGCTGCTTTTATTCCAAATTTGAAAAATGAGACGAGGTCCCGATACAATCCACCGGCAATATCTGAAACGACATCTTTATCCATCCAGCTCTTGAACACATAATCCCGTTCAGGACTAAAGTCGTCATCCAACATCTGGCGGAATAGCGTTATATGCCTGTTGCCAATAGTTGCTGTTTTAGAAGAACCAATATAATAATTGGGATCGGCCATTAATCGCCAGCCTTTGGCCATCCTTTTGGCTGACATACGGTTTCCACTCAACTTGAGATAATCTTCAATATCCTGCATAGATAAACTGTCAGCAAATTTTTTGATGAAGTTGCTTCCCCGGCGAGGATCAAATGGAGCACCGGCAAGGACAAACGTATTGGCATCATCAGGATTATCAGAGAGATTCCATGCATTGAAATAGCCCATCTGACATAATCCGACGATATGAGGAGCAAACCCCGTCAGGTCTTTCAGATACTGATTGGCAGAGTGGACACTTGAAAGATATTCTGGAGTCGCATGGTGCAGATTTTTTTTAAGAGGGTTCTTGCAGGTAAATATTGATACAGGACCAAATCCATTGTTTATGAATTCCCTTGAAAGACTCGATCTCTTTTGAGGATTGAATTTGTCATTATAATCGGCAAGAGCTGCACTCCGCCCGGTATAGGCGACATATATAATAACCGGATTGTCATTGACCCCATTATCAATATCACAGGTAAGCATTTCTGCCCTTTCGTCTTCCCATTCAACATAAAAAGGAAGGGCTGTTTTCATAGGGGCAATGTTCTGAGTGGCATTATGGAGATAATCCAGCTGGCGCTGAGGATTCACCATGTTTATCTCTTTTTGGCCGGCAAGCGGCATGCCAAGCAAAGCCTGAGACAAACCGAGAAACGTCTTGTAGTTTTCAAGCGCACAATCGGCCAAAACCAGAGGATGAGCTAAGGCAAAACGAGCATAATTTGTCGCCAAATTCACTGAAGGATGGACAAATGCCTCCTCAAAATCTACTATTTGTTCTAGCAAATCAAATTTCAGAGCTCCCATAGTGCCTTTCATGCTGCTGCCTCCATTATGTTTAAAAAAAGTAGCAAATTCACTACGTAAAAAGAGTATCTTTCTGAACCTTGTGCTGACACGTCCGACTCAACCTGTTTCAAATCGGAGAATATTTGCAAGGTTCAGGTTCTGGCCCTATAGCTGTAGCAAATCGCTAAGTTACTAATATTATATTTTTTTCTGTGCAAAAAACAAGCCTTAAAGAGTTAAAATCGTAATGTGAGCTGAGTATCGCCTGATTACAAATACTTATATCGAAAACCACAATGTACAACCCATTGTTGTTAATTGATTTTTTCCTGCTTCAAGGAATATTATTCCGAAACCTAGTGGGTACAGCAGTGATCTTTAGCCTCTGATTCCAGCTGAACGGCCCATCCACTGTCCTGATAGCTATTTGCATCTTGAAACTTGTGGTCGTACGCTGTCACTACAATATAGGCAGAAGGTACACAGCAGTTGATTATGTAAATGAGCAATGAAGCGATCGTCAAATACAGTGCGGACGACCGCAACGGAGAAGTCATGATTAGTGTGGCAAAAAAATATCTGATACCCATCACGGGTAACAATATTGAGAGGGAAGAGTTGATGTATTTTGCTGAGGCAATCGATTATAAATGGTTTAAAACCTTTTAAATGATCGTTTAAATTGGGACAAGAGGTAACAATCTTAATCTACAAGCATAGTGCTCATCTAGATGAACAGAAATAATCTGGGACTATGGTAAAATAAAGAACATCCCTTTGCCGACGCTACCTTATTATCGGAAACGCTTTAGGATTAAAAGTTCTCATCTTTGATTTTCGTAAAAACAGATGTAATCTGTTGTGCAAACTCTCCTGAGAACAAATCACGATTCAACCATCTATATTGATACGCCATATACCAAGTGTTCTCATATCGTCTTAAAGATTTCAGGTATGGGTATCAAGCGATTTCGTAGGAACATTTTGCAAAAAGATGTTACTGTTAAGTAATTGGCATCGGGAATGTCCAGACAGTGAATCTATAAAAGCTACTGGATGGAATAATTTAAAACAATTTTATCAACAATCGGGATAAAGAAGATGAAAATAAAAGATATACTGGCAGTAAAGGGAAGCAGGGTTGTCACTATCGTGGAAGATACTTCAGTATATGAGGCCATGTTAGTCTTTTCTGCCAATCGTATTGGTTCACTAATTGTTGTAGATAAAGATGAAAATATCCTAGGCATTATTTGTGCCCGCGATGTCTTAATGGCAACTTTGAATCACCTTGAAAACATTAAAACGATTACAATCGATAAAATTATGATAACAAATCTAATTGTTGCAAAAGAAGATGACGATTTAGATTATGTTCGAGCTGTTATGACAGAAAACAGAATTCGCCACCTGCCAATTATTGAGAACAAAAAGATTATAGGGCTTGTTTCCATGGGCGATGTTGTACATGCTCAAGTTACTGAAAAGGAAGTGGAACTTCGATACTTCAAGGATTACATCGCTGATAAATATCCAGGCTGACCTTCTACGCAAAAAAATCGATCCGTTCACACTGGTTTTTGAACTTATAAGAATCGAAAACTACATCTTTATTTTGAGGCCAGCAAGATTTGGGAGTTAACTACTTCCTATTTCTCTTCGAAGGTGTAAACCGTCTATCTTGGTGACGCTCCGTAATAATCAGTTTGAATAAACTGTAGGCGGTGGTGATAAGATAGGAGAGCCACTTGCAAAACGCCCTTTTCGTTCAACCTCTACGTTATGCTTAAATTTTTATCCTCGGAATATCAATTATATGCCTGTGGTAAAAAATTTTCGCATGCCTTGACTTTGAACGAAAATCGTCATTTTGCAAAAGACTCAGGAGATAGGCAATTTCGGCTCAATTATGCCGTTGCTTATCATGTGAGTTGCGAAATATCGTTTGCTGTTTTGGCGGGGAAAACACAACTTGCTGCTGGTATAGATCCTGCCAGTTCGACGGAGGCTGAATGTAAACAGCAATTGAATTGTACTGTTGTTTGATCAGCGAGCCATCCGCCAGTTTGATGATTACGTTGCCTGCTTTTGTGACCTCCTGAACGATGCCGTAGGACCGGATAAACCTGTTTGACCTGCTATCGGGATGGTCAGCTATGACGATGTCACCTTTATGCATACGTTTCTCAATTAGTTTTAAATACAGTTCAAACTATAAGTACTAATGCTCAGAATGTTACCTGCTCGTTTCTGAGCATCAGTGGTTGACAGGATGATAACAACCGTTCAGTTCTCATGCCAAATACTCCTCGAGGAACATATCAAAATTCAGGGTATTACGGGCTTCAAGCTGTCGCTGCTCTTTTAAGGATAGTGAGGCTCTTTGTGCCAGATCTTTCAATACCGGGGTACCTGGAGACGAATTCATAAAAGTTTCTTTGTGCTCCCGGCTTTTCAGCATTATCCATTGAGTATAATTTAAGCCGGTTTTTTGCAAGGTCTTCAGCACTTTGGCGGATGGCGTCAGTGAAGCATCTTCCAGTTTCAGCATTTGAGCCTTGATTGATGCACTGTAGGCTTCTGTCCTATGCACTTGATCTAGTAGGTCGCCGGTGATTTTTATCTGAGCAAGTAATGTTTGGCCGGCCTCAGACAGTGTGACCTCTCCCCCAGGGGTGGCCAGAAGAAGTCCTGGTTCGCGACCTCTGGTTATGACTTTTTGCTGGTTCTCGCTGATCATCCGGCATTCAGTTGGGCAAAGATCTTCATCACTCATCATCAAACAGCTGATCAGAAACGAGTCAATGAAAAGTGCTTGTTGGGTGTCAATGCCGACATGCAGGAAAGGATTAACATCAGTATGTCTAATTTCAATATACTCCACGCCTTTGTCCCTTAGTGCCTGAAGAGGTCTCTCTGGTGATCGGGTGATACGTTTCGGACGAATATCACTGTAATATTCATCTTCTATCTGCAAAATAGTACTGTTCAGCTGGCGGTATTTTCCATCGACTTTCACCCCTATTTTCTCATAGGGAGGGTAGGATGTATGAATTGCCTGGCCAAGTGAGGCGGTATATGTGCTTAGGTGATTAAAGCAGATGTTTAGGGACGATTGTACTCTAGTTGAATAGCCAAGATCGCTCATGCGCAGCGACGTGGCATAGGGCAGGTAG
>JABDPQ010000139.1 GCA_013042695.1 Desulfobacterales bacterium
ATGGAATCTTTCACGCGGGCCGGGTCCCTGTCATAGAGGTAATAGAGATAGCGCTCGAAGTTTGAAGCAGCCTGGATATCCATAGAGGGACTTGAGGTAGCAATCACCTTACCGCGGGAATAGTCCCCCTCGTTGACAAATCGTGCCAAAATGTCATTTGCGTTGGTAGCCAGCAGCAGTGTAGTGATGGAGCCTTCAGGTAACATTTTTTTGGCGATGAAACCAGCGAATATATCGCCGAAATTACCTGTCGGCACTGAAAAGGAGGTAGCTCTATCTTTTTCGTGAGAGCTTAGATGCAGACAGCTGTATATGAAATAGACGACCTGTGCAAGCACCCTGGCCCAGTTAATGGAATTGATGGCGCCCAGGCGAAATGCTGTTTTAAAATCGATATCGCCAAAAACGTCTTTGACGATGGTTTGAGTGTCATCAAATGTGCCTCTTACTGCAATGTTGAAAACATTTGCATCAGTGACTGTCGTCATCTGTTTTTCCTGAATCGGACTAATACGATTGTGGGGGTGCAGGATGAAAATGTTTATACGCTCTTTACCTCTTACCCCGGCAATTGCAGCACTTCCTGTATCTCCTGAGGTAGCTCCGAGAATGTTAATGGTTAAATCGTCCCGGTTGAGAATATATTCGAAAAGATTGCCGAGAAACTGCAAAGCAATATCTTTAAAAGCAAATGTTGGTCCATGAAACAGTTCCAGAATGTGCATGTCGTCAAGATGGACCAGCGGTGTGATCTCTTTATGGGTAAATGAGGAGTAAGAGACATGAATCATCTCTTTTAAATCGACAGCAGGAATGTCGTCAATAAAACGCGACATCACCTCAAATGCCAGCTGTTCATATGATAATTCCTGCCATGACTCAAATGTGCTCCTATCGATTCGCGGAATGGCTCGTGGCAGCAGGAGGCCGCCGTCTACCCCCAGACCCATCATCATCGCTTCGGTAAATGGTATTGGCTCAACACCGCCACGAGTGCTCAGATAGTGCATAGTTTCTCTGGGTTTTAATGAGGGATATTAATCCTGTAAAACGAGACTTATATCGTGCACACACGCTGGATGCAATAATCCATTACTTGTGATCGGAGAGATCGTCAATGCGGGGAGCATCGTGCCATAAGCCTTCGAGATCGTAGAACTCCCTTTGCTCATGATAAAAAACGTGGACGACAACATCTCCGAAATCAAGGAGTACCCACTTACCTTCTTGCATGCCCTCGGTTCGTGAGGTTTTGATACGTTTAGAGCGCAACTCACCCTCTAGACTGTCCGCCAAAGCTTGAACATGCCGTGTTGATCGACCACTCATTATGACAAAATAGTCTGTAAAAGAAGACATTTCGCGTACATCCAAAACAACGACATTTTCTGCTTTGCTTGTCAGACCAATTTGCGAGCAGGTGCGTGCAAGGTTTTGGCTATCAATAGATTGGTATTCTTCTTTTAAACGTTTCATAATTGATTTGTGCCCTGTAGTAAAAGAAGTGTCAATTCTTTTTGCTATTCTTGGCAGTTTTTCGCGGCGGAAATTCGAATGATATTTTTCCTTCTTTATCAAGGAGCAAGTAGGCATCAAAAGGTTTTTTTCGTTTAGATATAAAACCTTTAATAAGCTCAGTTTTGCCGGAACCAAGCATTTGCCTGACATTTTCTGCAGTTATTTCCTTTGAAAGAATTATTTTACTAATTTTAAGGGCTTCTTTGACATTGCCGCCAAACGCAGATTCAGACATAAACGCTGTGGGCGTTTCATAGACCGCTGTTTGATCGATAGGGGACTTTCCGAGTGAGCCAGTTTGTTTAATTGATGCTAAATCAAGGTCATTGGTCGTGTCGGCGAATAAAAAGTCGACTTTGTTGTTTGTCAACCGAATCGATGCCGAAAATGACTTTCCCTTTTTTGAACGGAAATTGTTAAAAGGCCCCAATGTCTCACCTTTGATAAGTGAAACGACTTCATTTTGTTGCATTATTCGTCCGCCAAGAACTTTGCGAATAACTATCTGCTCGTTATCACTGATATATGCGGTGGGTGTTTCATAAAAAATGAGATCGCCTACCGGGCTGAAAGGGGCAATTTTTCTATCCTTACTATCTTCATAACTTTTAATCCGCTCCGCAATCTGTAGGGTAAGATCACGAATTTCTTTCATAAACTGCTTTCGTGTCAGTTCTCCTTTGAGAATTTGGTTGAGTTTGTATTCCCATTCACCCGTCATTTCCGGTGAGGCGAGAACATCAATTTTCATAGCTTCGAGCAGTGAGAGCAAGTCAAAGGCCTTTCCCGTCGGTGCCAGTTCCTTGCCTTCTCTGACCAAATATTTTTCCTTGATCAGCTTCTCAATGATTGCAGCCCTGGTAGCTGGGGTGCCGAGACCACGCTCTTTCATGGCTTCTGCAAGTTCTTCGTCTTCCAGTAGCTTGCCTGAGTTCTCCATCGCTGAAAGCAGGGTTGCCTCTGAGAATCGAGCCGGCGGCTTGGTTTCAGCTTGTTCTATTTTTATCGATGAACAAAGAATCTCAGACAATGGCGGAAGCGGTTTTAAAACTCCCTCTCCCTTTTCAGCTTTTCCTCTTAGATAAACAGCCTTCCAGCCAGGATCCTTAAGAATTTTTCCCTCTGTGAGAAAGGATTCTTGCTCGACCTGAGATATTCTTTTTGTCTGCAGGTATTGGGCTGCTGGAAAAAATACGGCCAGAAATCGCTGCACTACCATGCAATAGATCTTCAACTCTGCTTCAGCTAGAGAACCTGGAAGTTTGTTTGTCGGAATAATTGCGTGATGATCCGAAACTTTGGCATTGCTGAATATACGGGGATGGGGGCGGATATACTGCTTCTCAAGCACTATTGTGGCAAATGGTCCGAACTGCCAGCCTTTTTGGTTAGAAACAATAGTGCGGACTGTCTTCAGATAATCTTCCGGCAGGTAGCGTGAATCTGTTCTCGGGTAGGTCAATAGTTTGTGACGTTCATAGAGAGCCTGGGCAATCGACAATGTATTTTTAGCTGAGAAACCATATCGTGAATT
>JABDPQ010000131.1 GCA_013042695.1 Desulfobacterales bacterium
CATGGACACGCGGCAATGTGGTGACCAGGCGAGCATTGCCCTCGTTAGTCACCAGGCCGATCGCCCCGGTATTGGCGACCGCAAAATTGGCGCCGGTAATACCCATATCCGCCTCGGCAAACTTTTGACGCAGTTCACGGCGGGCCACTTTGACAAGTTTTTCTATATCCTCGGTCTGTTCAGAACCGGTGACATCAGAAAATAAATCCCGCACCTGGAAGCGTGACAAATGAATGGCAGGCATCACCATGTGGGAAGGTCCTTCATGACGCAGCTGGATAATCCATTCACCCAGATCTGATTCGGTTACTTCCAATCCCTCGTCTTCCAGAACATGATTCAGAAGGGTTTCTTCTGCAGTCATCGATTTAGATTTTATAATCTTCTGGCAATCAGTTTCTTTGGCAATTTGACTGATTATAGCGTTTGCCTCCTCGGCATCCTTGGCATAATGAACTTTGACTCCAGCTGCCTCAGCGTTCTTCTTGAATTGATCATACAATTCATCAAGCCGTGAAAGTGAGTCATCTTTCATCTCAGCAACTTCATCAATCAAGCCATTCACATCTATACCTTCAAAGGCATTTGTTCTGCTGGTACGATAAGCAACGGCAAATGTATCGAGTGCCGAGCGCAGAAAATCATTCTCAAGCGATTCCTGGCATTCTTCTCGGTATTTTTTTAGGTTTTTAGCCTCTTGCATGATTAATCCTCCCACAACAAAATATGAAGCTCAAGTGGGCCATGAACTCCGATGGTTAGAACTCGCTCGATATCTGCTGTACGACTTGGCCCCGTGATAAATGCAGTATAATTTGGTGCATTCTGCATGAATTGATCAAGACGTTCTGCTGCATCAAAGGCATCAGCAACAATTTGAGATTTACGCAGGACACAGACATGATATTCGCAAACCATCGTTGCTATTCGTAATTCCTCACTGGGGCAATTGAGTACTAAGGTGCCGGTCTCGGCAATGCCAATGTCTGCATAAGAAAAACCAATGTCAACTCCTGCTAGTTGTGAACGCATCCCTGATCTGATGCAACTGAAACCATTTGCAGTAGATATATCAAACAAGATCTGATAATCGCCTTTATCAAGTTCTGGGGCAGCGATTATTTTTTCTTGTTTTGTTTCACATAACCCTTCTGCATCCGGCGATAAATGCTCCTCACAACCTGATACTTTCAATCGGCAGGCACCCTGTTTTCCGCAAAGATCAATGGTATAATTAACGGCCTCCTCATAGGTGCTCACTTCAGTGACAAATGCAGCAGCAGCCTTTGCTTTTGTAATAAACAGTTCTGTTGTCGTCTGTTGTTTCTCATCAATTTTTATTGCTTGTGTCATAGTTTCCTGCCTCATCGCCTCATTAACCTGCCCTGAGGACATTGATTGTTTCTCGGGCAATAGCTAGTTCTTCATTTGTTGGAATGACCCAAACCTGCACCCTGCTTTGCGGTTCACTTACAAGGGTTGGTTTCTTTATGCTTTGATTGTTTAGCATGTGATCTATGTTAATGCCAAGACATTCCAGTCCCGAAAGTGACTCACTGCGCACATAGGCATCATTTTCCCCAATTCCTGCCGTGAATACCAGCCCATCAACACGACCGAGCACCGCCATATAGGCGCCTATATATTTGCGATTACGATAGGTTTGCACATCAAGGGCCAGACGTGCACGCTTATCTCCACCAGCAACGGCATGGTGTATATCCCGCAGATCATTCATACCGCAGAGCCCTTTCAGTCCAGACTTTTTGTTGAGCATCTCGTCTATCTCATCGATGCTCATGCCATTATTTCGATATAAAAAGGCAGGTATCGCCGGGTCGATATCTCCACAGCGTGTTCCCATCACCAACCCTTCCAGCGGGGTCATGCCAAGAGTGGTGTCTATGCTCTGCCCATTTTCAATCGCGGTCATTGAACAGCCATTGCCAAGGTGAATGGTTATCAGGTTGCACTCTGATAGCTGCTTACTCATCAGAGAAGCACATTCTCCAGCAACAAATTTATGGGAAGTGCCATGAAAACCGTAACGACGAATCTTGTGATTTTCATACATTTCATATGGCAATGCATACATATGCGCCCGATCAGGGATCGTTTGATGATAAGCAGTATCAAAAACGGCAACCTGAGATATCGCCGGGAAAAGATCAAGCGCCACCATGATGCCATCAAGATTTGCTGGATTGTGCAGCGGGGCGAGTGGAATATTGTTTTTGATTGCAGCTACCACGTTCTCGTCAATAGGCGTTGGCATATGAAAATCCTCGCCTCCATGGACGACCCGGTGACCCACCGCCCCTATTTCATCAGGCTTTTTGACAACACCCTGGTTAGTATCTGTGAGTGTTTCTACCACCAGCCGCATGCCACATTGATGATCTTTTACTTCTTGTTCTATACTGATTTCAGTTCCATCAGGGACTCCTGGGTTGAGGGAACATGAGATCCTGCCTGCAGGCTCACCAATTCGCTCAACAAGACCATTGGCTAATACCGATTCATCTTCCATATTCAATAATTGGAACTTGATAGAAGAACTCCCCGAATTGATCACCAGAACTTTCATGGCAACGCTCTCTTTTCTGACTGAGCCTGAATTGCTGTTATGGCAACAGTATTGACAATATCGTCGACTGAACAGCCACGAGAAAGGTCATTCACTGGTTTGTGTAGACCTTGAATAATCGGCCCCACGGCCACTGCATTTGCTGATCTCTGTACCGCCTTATAGGTATTATTTCCTGTATTCAAATCGGGAAAGGTAAAAACTGTCGCCCTGCCGGCAACTTTTGACCCCGGCAGCTTTGTTCGAGCAACTGCAGGGTCGATAGCAGCATCATATTGGAGCGGTCCCTCCAGCGAGATATCAAGCCCTCGTTCTCTAATCATATTTTGGGCAATCTCAGTTGCTTTGACGATTTTTTCAACATCTTCTCCTGCACCAGAACTGCCGGTAGAATAACTGAGCATTGCCACTCGTGGCTCAATTCCAAATATGCGGGCCGTTTCAGCAGAACTAATCGCTATCTCAGCGAGCTGTTGCGAATCAGGATTGCGGTTTACTGCACAATCTCCATATACGAGCACACGATCTTTGAGACACATCAGAAATACAGAGGAGGCGATTGAGACCCCTGGCTTGGTTTTTATAAATTCAAACGCTGGCCGCAAGGTATGAGCAGTGGTGTTCATGGCTCCTGATACCATACCGTCGGCATAACCTTTATAAACCATCATCGTGCCAAAATAGGTTGTATCAGACATACGATCTCGGGCAATATCCTCGATTATCCCTTTATGCTCACGCAGCGTGAGGTATTCTTTAACAAATGGCTCGAGCATGTTTGAGGTTTGCGGATCAATTACTTCTACCCACATGAGGTCGAGCCCACATGCTGCAGCCCGCTCCCTGACATCACGTTCTCGGCCAAGGATGGTTAATTCAGCCACACCGCGTCTTAAGAGAATATCTGCCGCTCTGAGAATGCGCTCACAGGTTCCTTCGGGCAAGACAATTCGCTGGCGGTTTTCAGCTGCTCTTTCCATTAATGTGTACTCGAACATTTTAGGTGTTATCCTGCTTGGCGATTGCGACTCAAACCGCTCACTCAGTTCCTGCATTTTGACATGTTTGGAAAAAATACCAAGAGCAGTAGCGATACGTTGGACATCATCCGCATCGATATGGCTATATAATTCATTCAAAAGTTGAATGGCCTGAAAGGTATGTCCTTGAACCGACATTATCGGTACGGGCGCACCAGACCAACCTTCTATAAGTTTTCTGACGCTGTCCGATGGAAGCAAACCTCCTGTCAGCACGATACCGGATATTTCTGGATATGATGCTGAAGAGCGAGCGGCAAGGCTGCCGAGAATTATATCAGATCTGTCACCGGGTGTTATAACGAGGCAGCCCGGGGTTACATATTCTAGAAAATTTTCAACCCTCATGGCTGCAATCAGGAAACTATCAACAAGTGCTGACATCCCCTTAGCTCCATACATAACTGAGGCATTCAGCCATTTCTTGACATGTGCTACCGTTGGGTTGGCCAATGCTGCATTTTCCGGTACGATATATATGGGCAATTCAATGGAGTGGCCGTTGCCATTTATAAGGTCAGCAATCATCTCTGAGGTGATGTTTTCCGGTACTCTGTTGATAATACATGCAGTCAAGGCAATTCCTTTTTCGACATGTGTGTCTATGGACATCTTGGTTTGACGCACTATCTGTTTTAACGTCCTCTTGCGACCAGATGAGACCAGAACAACTTGGGCCCCAAGGTTAGCAGCGATATCTCCGTTTATTTCAGTCTCAAAAGATGTTTCTTGCCCCCTAAAGTCGGTTCCTTCACAGAGGATAAAATCATACTCATCCTCAAGTCTTTTATATTTGTCGAGAATGAGATCATGAAATTCATCCTCCCTGCCCGAATTAATCAGCTCATAGGCTTCGCTGAGCGTGCATCCGTAGGTGTCTTCATAAGCCATGTCTAACTTAAAATAGTTGAGGACGAGTGAAATATCAGGATCTTCTTGCCCGGTCTCTGTGTCATTGATCATTGGCCGAAAAAAAGCTACTCGATGCACCTCTTTCTTGAGCATTTGCATGATGCCCAGCACGATGAGTGATTTACCGCTGCGTTCCTCTGTGGCAGTAATGTATAATAAATTTTTTGGCATGGCCTGCGCTATCCTCGTCTCGCTAAGATGTATTCCCGGTATATTTTAGATAAATTTGCTATACATTAGACATAAATGTCTTTCATGTCAGTAGAATTGTTTTCAGACACTCATCCTGCAGATTTGAGAGCTAACGAACACGTTTGAGGTGTCGTTGAAGGCGATGGCTATTATCGGGAAAAGCGCTCTGCACTGGCAGCTTATCTAAGAAATCAACACATGCATATAATGATATTGGGCGCTTAAGGACAGTCATTACAAAAAAAATTGCAGCAGTCTGTCTGATTACTTCCAGGAATCAGGTCGCCCGTGAACCTAAGGAAATTTATTTTGGTTTGTGAGCATAGGCATGCTTGGGAACTGGTACAAAGGTTTCAGTTCCCGGAGCTTTCCAGAGCAATTTCAGTGCTGCTGTCCCTTTTCGCTGGAAATAATCGATATCAGCCTTGTACCAACCAGGCTGATCGATACTAATGTGTGCAATGTTTGACAGCCGATCGGAATGCTGCTCCGGGTCACTTATGACGATACTACCTGCAATGGACATAACTATACCGTCGTTTGACAGCGCCTGCATAGCATAGACACCTGGAACTTGAAAATTCAGATATCCTTTCAGCCGTATACCGACACCTCTATTTGTACCGCTGTCGAAAACCTTGTCTTTGCCAAACTGATGGTTCAACTGCTCAACCGGTTTTCCTCGAAACGAACGGAATTGTGAGCTTTCAGTTTTTGGCAGGAGTCTGACATCGCGCTCAAAAAATTCCACGTAATAGAAGGCATCCAGCCCCGGCAACAAGCCATCAGTCTGTGCATGTGATGGCAGCAAATTTGAGACATAGACTGGCTCAAAAACAGTCGTCTCTTTAGTTTTGGCTGCAACAGAAATACTGTAAGTAAAAAACAGTAGTAGAATTACTAGAGGAAGGGTACACTTCGTTTTGTGGTGCATTTTAAACACGCCTCCATCGATGATGTATTATCAGCAGCCGCATCCTACATACGCTCCATAAAATAGCTCATGCAAATCATATTCGTGATACTGTATTTAATGAAATAGTAAGCACTTTTATTCAAAACATAGTGCATAAATACGCATTAAAAGTTCATGATACACACTTACAGAGCAATCTCAACAATTGATGCAACATATGGCGACACTGCGTACCCTCTTGATTTGCCTCCTGGATCAGTTGCTCTTGTTGCCAATGAGCCCAAGCATCAAATCTCCTCATCGCTCTTTCGTTCTCGCCTAGAAAAGGCCATTACTGCAGCGAATCTTGATCTGGCCAAGCCTATTCTTGTGGTCACCGATAAGACAAGATTGTGCGACTATCCGATATATCTGCCGACCGTGGTGGAGGTTATCAACAAGAAACGAAAAAGTGATAAGACCTTTCCAGTAATAATCGCCTACGGTACGCATCCCCGCCAATCCGACCAGGAGTGTCTACAGACATATGGGAAACTTTATCATAACTGGCCCTTTACTCATCACGACTGCAGCAACAAATCCATATTTGACGAAATTGGAACAACCTCGTTTGGCACACCGGTGCGGATGAGAAAAGATCTGCTAAAAGCAACCTCCATTGTCACCATGGGTCCGATCTGTCACCATTATTTTGCTGGTTATGGAGGGGGACGTAAACTCGTTTTTCCAGGCTGTGGTGAGCGCGAGGCAATATACCACAACCATGGTTTATTTTTAGACCGGTCGAAAAAAAATCTTGCCGTACAATGCCAGCCGGGCAACCTGCGGCAAAATCCCCTGGCCGATGATCTTTTTGAGATACAAGACCATCTACCTGCACAGCTTGCGATTCACGGTATCCAGAATTCGAAAGGGAGAATCTGTGATTTTAATATTGGAGCGGGCAAACAGACCTATCTAGACGCTTGCGACATTCATGCTTCATGTTATGAGGTCAATGCCCCGCTATATGACACCGTCATCGCTTCAAGTGGCGGCCACCCAAAAGATATTAACTTTATCCAGGCACACAAAGCTATTCATAACAGTGCTCGTTTTGTTCGTGACCAAGGCAGGCTGATCGTCTACGCCGAATGTCGGGATGGCATCGGTTCTCAAACGTTTCTACCTTGGTATTCCGTTGGAGGATTCCAACAGGCATTTGCATTACTGGCAAAAAGATATGAGGGAAACGGTGGTACAGCGCTTGCGATGATGAACAAATGTCAAAGAATTTCTATTTCATTAGTAACCAGTATTGACCAGCAAACCTGTTCATTACTTGGTGTTGACAAGTGGAGCCATCAGGAGGCAGAGGATTACCTCTTCGACGCCCCGGGAAGTGTTGCATGGATAGGCAACGCCAGTCTTCTTGTCAAAAAATATTCGACATGAAAAGTCCCTAAAAAAGCACGCTCCTCTTGTTTTCCTGAAAAGGAAACATACTATTGGTAAAAAGCTGCATTGTCTTGGAGCTTAATGGTCACCCCCTACATGCGGTATCTAACTTTAAGCGCGAAAGAACGCTTTTAGTTAATCACAGGTAATTTTCGAAAAGGAGAGCACTATGAACATGAAATCTTTTTTTACTCGATCTGCTGCTATAGCTGTCACCATTGCATTCTTGACACTTGGTTCAGCTAATGCAGCTGAAGAGCGCAGTTATCTGTTGGCAACTGCCACCACCGGAGGTACCTATTACCCCGTTGGTGTGGCTATTGCCACCCTGACAAAGGTCAAACTGCAACCAAAACAAAAAATCAGTATGTCTGCTATCAACTCGGCCGGTTCCGGCGAAAACGTAAAACTATTGAGAGACAACGAGGTACAGTTTGCTATTCTGCAGGGTCTCTTCGGTTATTATGCCTGGAACGGCAAAGGACCCATAGAAAATGACGGACCCCAAAAGGATTTGCGCTCAGTAACCATGCTCTGGCAAAATGTTGAGCATTTTACCATTCTTGCTGAAAAGGCCAAAACCGGTACTGTTGCTGATCTTGAAAATCTCAAGGGCGAACGCATGGCACTTGGGAAGAAAAATTCCGGAACTATTGGTTCAAATAAGTTCCTGCTTGGTAATCTCGGCATCGATGCCGAAACTGCATATGAGATGGTTTATGGCGGCTACGGACCAAGTGCAGATGCTCTGCAGAACGGACAAATTGCCGGATTAGGTATTCCCGGTGGAGCGCCAACCGGTGCCATCACCCGTGTTATGGCGGCAATGGGGGATAAAATCAAGATTCTTGATTTCACCGACGAACAGTTAAAAAAAGCTGATGGAGGATTTGATCTGTATACCCGGTACGTTATTAAAGCCGGTACCTATCCAGGCCAGGAAAAAGACATCAACACCATTGCCCAACCCAATTTTCTTGCCGTCCGATCTGATATCGACGAAGAAGCTGTTTACATGATCACCAAAACCATTTATGAAAATCTGCCATTTTTGAATGCCATTCACAAGGCGACTAAAGCGATGGCCCTTGAAAAAGCCCTTGCTGGACTGCCAATGCCACTGCACCCAGGAGCAGCCAGATATTTTAAAGAAGCTGGACTGGAAATTCCGGCTCGATTAATGCCTCAATAGTTCTCTATAGAGCTCACCTTCCAGAAAAAGACGGAAGGTGAGCTCTTTTTTTCCTTTTGGAGCAGTGAGTGAAATCTGAAACCTCTGAAACTGACGCAAGGCAGTATCTAGGAACGGTCATATTCGCTCTTGGGGTTATCATCTCTTTATTGCATATATACTTTAATATATTTGCAATACTTCCCAATCTTCTGCAAAATTCCCTTCATTACTCAGGATTTGCAATTCTCTGTGTTCTCGTCTACCCATTCAAAAAAGGTAAAGATGCCCAAAGAAGTACCCTGTCAACTTGTCTCGACCTCTCTATTGGTATAATTGCGGCGGTCTGCTCAATTTATATGATTAGTATGGAGGATGCCATTTATGCCCGAGGCGTGCACCTCAATAGCAGCGAGTGGGTTGCCGGTACCATTCTCATTTTTACTGCTATTGAATTTACCAGGCGTACGACAGGTTTTATCATTCCTGTTTTAATTATACTTGCGCTCACCTATGTTGGCTGGTGGGGCAGCATGGTCAGTGGGGTTTTCAAATTCAGTGGACTGACGCCTGAGACGATTTTATTCAGATCTATTTATGGTGATGATGGAATTTTTGGAAACATAGCCAGAATATCCTCCACCTTTGTCTTTATGTTTATCTTGTTCGGGGCCTTTCTTCTGAAGTCAGGTGCCGGAGAGTTCGTCATTAATCTAGCCAGGGCAGTAGCCGGCAGATTTATAGGAGGACCAGGGCTTGTTGCTGTCTTTGCCTCAGGTTTGACTGGTACCATTTCTGGTTCGGCCGTTGCTAATACGGCTTCAACCGGTGTTATCACCATCCCCTTGATGAAACGTGCCGGCTTCAACGGAAAATTTGCTGCCGGAGTTGAGGCATCAGCTTCGACGGGCGGCCAACTGATGCCGCCTATTATGGGTGCCGGCGCTTTTGTGATGGCAAGTTATACCCAGATTCCCTACACAACGATTGTTCTCTACAGCATTCTTCCTGCGCTACTCTACTTTTCCACCGTTGCCTTTTTTGTACGTGTTGAAGCAAAGCGCACCGGGATAATGGCAGTTGAGGATGAAGATTTGAAAGTCCTGGATGTCATTAAAACAGGAGGACTACCTTTTCTGCTTCCTATATCTGCATTGATCGGACTGCTTGTCTACGGTTTTACTCCGACATATGCCGCGGGCATAAGTATTATTGCCGTGATAACCTCATCATGGCTGACACCGAACAAAATGGGACCTCGCAAAATACTCGAGGCGCTTGCTTTAGGAGCGCGCAACATGGTAATGACGGCAATCCTGCTTTGCAGTGTCGGCCTCGTGGTCAACGTCATTGCAACTGCTGGAATTGGCAATACTTTTTCCCTGATGATTACCAATTGGTCCGGCAGCAACCTGCTTATCGCTATCGCCCTGATAGGACTTGCGTCGCTGGTTCTGGGCATGGGACTTCCAGTTACTGCTGCCTATATTGTTCTTGGTACGCTTTCCGCCCCTGCCCTCTACAACCTCATTGCCGATGGCCATATCGCTGAATCGATAGCCAGAGGCGCCCTTTCGGGTGAGGCTAAAGCTGTTATGATGCTTGCGCTTCCCGAACAGCTGGAACTGCTTGCTCAACAGATGCCTTTGGAGCAGGCAAAAATATTGCTGGCCTCCGTGCCGCCCGATCTTGCCGGAACACTCAGGGATATTGCACTTTCTCCAGAATCTGCACTGTTTACTCTTCTCTCGGCACATATGATTATATTCTGGCTCAGCCAGGACAGTAATGTTACTCCCCCGGTCTGCCTGGCGGCGTTCACCGCGGCAGCCATTGCCGGTACCCCTCCAATGACAACCGGGCTTCACTCCTGGAAAATAGCCAAGGGACTTTACATCGTGCCCCTGCTTTTCGCCTACACACCTCTTCTTGGCGGCAGCTGGCCTGAGATCTTTGCTATTTTCTTTTTCGCTCTTCTGGGGCTTTATTGCTTCACTTGTGCGTTGCAGGGTTATATGGAGAATAGCATATCATTGCTGCTGCGAATCATTCTGCTTGTCCTCGCTTTCTTTTTGCTTATGCCATCAACAGCTATTCTTCAGAGTGGCGCTGCACTGTGCTTTTTTGTTCTTTTTGCGGTCAATGTCCGAAAATCTTCACAGAAGAAACAAGAATCCTGAAGGTGAAAAGACAATTGACTTTGACAGCTGCTCTTAGATTTGATCGTCAGCTTGGTGTTCATTACAGCTGAGGCTTGCCTACAATCAAGCATACCTATGTTCATTGTAGTGGTTACCCTCATGCTCTATCCATATGGACTGTATGAACTCGACAATATCGGAGAGAACTTGGCTTCTAATGACGTCCTGCTCCATGAGTAACTCATGGCGAGCTTCCGGGTAGCTGATCATCTGGCAGTGCTTAGCTGCTGAACAAAACTGATTCATTTCACTCGATCCGACGACGATATCGTTTACTCCCTGAAGAAGGAGTAGCGGGCATTTGAGTTGCCTTGCCCTAAGTCGAGAGTGACGCATTGCCAGGTATGCCTGTTTCAACCACCCGACAGTTGGGCTTCCAAGGGCAATATCAGGACCATTTCTCATTAGGGCTTGGTTTAATTCAAATCTGCGCTTATCACTTGTTAAGACATTGTTTTCAAAAGGAAGATCAGGTCTGAAAGGGCCGCCACCTGGTACATAAGAGTTCTTACCCCCTAAGAAGCAGAGTGCACTGATGATGGTTTCAACAACAAGTGGCGGCAAAAAACGTCCGGTATTAATCTGAAACATTGGGGAGACAAGAATCAAGCCGTGCACTAATTCCGGATATTCAAAAGCAAATTGCGTTCCAATGGTCGAGCCCATTGAGTGCGTGATTAGAAAAAAGGGCGGTGAAAATTTTCTGATAACATGAGCTGTTAGAAGGTTATGCAAATCCTCCAAATATGTGTTGAAGTCTTCGATATGTCCTTTTTGCGGATCATCAAGCATACGGCCTGACTTTCCTTGTCCGTAGTGATCATATAGGCAAAGAGACAGTCCCGTGTGGCGAAAATCCCAGCATAGCTCAATATATTTCTCGAGAAATTCTGTTCTGCCAGAAACAACAATGACAGTTCCCTTACCACCACTATTTTTTTGGAGTGCATAACGAATCGGTCTGCGATCGTTACTGGTAAAAACATTCTCGGTGAAATTTTCGTGATACCAGTTTAGAATTTTAGTAAAGTAGACGTCATCCATGGACGATTTATTATCTGTGATATTTAAAATTTACTCTGTATTGCAGGCTACTATTTCAGGATCAATCAGTAACTCTACATGATATCTTTGTAGACGAAAAGTCTGGATGTGACTTTCAGGCAACCATCACCGCTGCAAATATATGAGCAATCAAACTATTTAAAGCGCTCTCATTCTTGGATTATCTGTATACAGGAC
>JABDPQ010000133.1 GCA_013042695.1 Desulfobacterales bacterium
TCATCGTATAGGCTGTCGGCACCCAGAAAGTTTGGCTTTCTGCCATTGCTTCCAAATTCTCTTTTCCCATAAAAAAACCATGTTCAATGGAATGAGCACCAGCGCGCAGGGCCATTTGCACCGGGAGAATTCCATTGGCATGTACCATAACCTTGAGTCCTCTATCTTCGGCATGACTAATCGCTGCTTTCATCTCTTCAAGAGTAAACTGCGGAGAGGTCTGGTGATTAAAAACAGTCAGACTATTTAAGCCTGAATTAATCAATTTCACATAATCAGTGAGTGATTTATCTTTTATATATGCCTTGTCGAGGGACTCTCCTTCAGCCGGGTGTCTGCCGATCAGGCTTCCATATCGCTTACGCTGATGCCATGCTCTTCCGGCAGAACTTATTTTCACCGGCATTGCAGGTTCTTTCTGTTTCTCGCTCATAAAACGCAAAACACTTCCAAGCGGATCCCCGGCGTCCCGGACTGCAAGTATTCCATGGGAAAAGTGATCAGAAATATGTTTTGATATTATTGGCTTTGAGTCTTCATAGGTTGCCTCAAGTTGCCTGGTTCGTAACTCTTTATCCACACTGCCTGACATACAAAGGTGCACGTGGCTATCGACGAGGGGTGGCAGGACGCAACAATGGGATAAATCCGTGAATTTTGAGGCAGGTGGAAGCTCAGAGCTGTTAAACGGCTCAATAGCGGTGATAATTCCATCCAATATAGAAAGTATCACCTTATGTTTGAGATGTTCTCCACTTCCATCAACGAGCCAGCCAGCCAAAATTAAATGATGATTTTTATTCATTATTTTTTTCTTCTTGCTGATGTTGAAAGAGTTTCAAGTCTTTTTACGGTAATGCTGTAACTAACTGTAAGCAATCAAGCCTTAAATCTCTATGAAAGATCCACCATTTTCCATGAGCAAAGATCGAGCACCTTCCATATGCACATTGACACCAATTAAACTCTGTCGGTATGTTTTCTTTGATATAAAAACGTGCAATTAGAAAACTAAGACAATTTTCAACCTTCGATGTATCAATTTTGTTTAAAACTCAGATAAGACTAATTGCAATATTATCCTTTTCGTGTTAGGCAGATAGTCTAACTTTTTGTTGTGGAACGAGCCTAGTCTTTATTGTATAGACTGGCTCATCCAGTGATGTTTGATCAATCAAATGGTATCACTGAAAAGACAGAAAAAAGGAGGAAAGAAGAGAAAAGCACCAAAGGAATGGGAGAAAGTGTACGTCTAAACTTATTGAAAAGGAGCTACATATGAGCGGAGACAAAAAAGTTATTGAAACCTCTGAGGCTGAAATTGCGGTTCACTGGCAGGAAGAAGAATATTTTCAACCCTCACCAAAATTTATAGGTCAAGCCAACCTTACCGACGATTCAATCTATGAGCGTTTCAGCCTTGATAATTTTCCTGACTATTATACCGAATTTGCAGAACTTCTGACCTGGTACAAGTATTGGGATGAAGTGCTCGATACAAGCGACGCACCTTGTTATAAGTGGTTCAAAGGGGGAAAAATCAATGCCAGCTATAACTGCATAGACCGCCACCTGAAGAACAATAAGAATAAGACAGCGATTCACTTTGTACCGGAACTGGAAGAAGAGCGAGTACAACATATTACCTACCAGGAACTCTATGTAAGGGTAAACGAGTTCGCCGCCCTATTGAAAGAAACGGCCGGACTAAAGCGAGGCGATAGAGTGACCATCCATATGCCGATGTCAGCAGAGCTGCCGATCACCATGCTTGCCTGTGCGCGGTTGGGAGTTATTCACTCAGTTGTGTTTGGCGGTTTTTCATCCAGCGCCTGCGCCGATCGTGTCGTCGATTCCAACAGCCGGGTACTGATTACCATGGATGCCTACTACCGAGGAGGCAAACTGCTGAATCATAAGTCGGTTGATGATGAAGCGTGCCAGCTCGCTGAAGAGGGTGGCCAGAAGGTTGATATGCTCTTGATATGGCAGCGCTATCCAGGAAAATATTCATCCGAAGCCCCCCTGGTTCCCGGTCGCGACGTTGTCGTGAATGATGAATTAAAGAAATATTACGGCGCCAGAATTGAACCGGAGCAGATGCTCGCCGAAGAGCCGCTATTTTTAATGTACACCAGTGGAACCACCGGTAAGCCAAAAGGCTGCCAGCATGGAACCGGCGGCTACCTTGCTTATGTAACGGCTATGTCTAAATATATTCAAGATATTCACCCAGAGGATGTCTACTGGTGCATGGCCGATATTGGCTGGATCACAGGCCATTCATTCATCGTATACGGCCCACTGGCTTTGTGCGCCTCCTCGGTCATTTATGAAGGGGTGCCAACCTATCCAGATGCCGGTCGATCCTGGAGAATTGCGCAAGAACTTGATGTCAATATTTTCCACACTGCTCCAACAGCTATTAGAGCACTGAGAAAGGTTGGCCCTGATGAACCGGCAAAATACCAATACGACTTCAAACACATGACGACAGTCGGTGAACCGATTGAGCCGGAGGTGTGGCGCTGGTATCAAAAAGCGGTTGGCAAAGGAAAGGCTGCAATTGTAGACACTTACTGGCAGACAGAAACGGGTGGCTTCCTCTGCA
>JABDPQ010000134.1 GCA_013042695.1 Desulfobacterales bacterium
GCCCTGATGTCTGGATATCTCGCTCTCCGTGATCAAAATGCTGCCATTACTCCCTTTGGTCAGAATAACAAGTTCAAGATCAAAGTATTTCCGGAGTGCATCAAGTTGTTCGTGTTCGGCACCGTCAAGCAGAAAAAGCGATGATACAAAGGTCAGTTCATCATCGTTGAGCTTCAAAACCGTGCTTAATTTAAGCGATGTTTCAATGGTTGTCCGGCTATAAAAGTTCTGGCGAAGGTTGAGATCGCATACTTTTATGGTTTTTGCAGAAGTGGTCTCCAGGTAATGCTGAATCGTCAATCGTGCCGAATCTGATCTTTGGGCAAGAGTACCGAAGCAGATGGCCTTAAGCTCTGCACTACATTGTTGTGCAGCTGAATTTATGGCCAGATGATCCCAGGCAACATCGTCGGGAAATTCGTAGGTTGCAATTCCCTTATCATCAACACTGGCAGTTACATATCCGGTGGAGAATTGTTCCAAAACACTTATATAGGAAGTGTTTACTCCTCTGTTCTGCAGCTCCTTTAAGGCTATATTGCCTCGGCTATCATTGCCGATTGTTGAGATAGCCACTGCTTCGGCTCCAAGTGCTGAAACGTGATAAGCAAAATTTATTGGCGCACCACCAAGTTGTTCCGAATCAGGCAAGACATCCCAGAGTAACTCACCAATGCCTGCTATTTTAGTTTGTTTCATTACATGCCTCATCTCTATTATTGGTAAATTATCCATGAGTGACATTTTATGGTTGAGTATGTTGCCAAAGAGAGAACAAAGCAAATACTGAAATCATATACGTCAAAGAGGCATTAGGCATAACGACTTCGATGTCAATGATGATTTCAGATTCATTTACAGCACGGATATCAACATGACGGACAGCCTTCATGAGTAGAAATGCCGACAAGAACCTTCACCCTTGCAATGACATGTGTCCATGTGGGCGATCGGTATTAGTAACAAGTTGCAGGGCTGAAAAAATATTCGACATTACCGGAAAACATCTTTTCTCGTCGCTGACATCTCTGTAATGATATATATAAACGAGCCTTTTGCAAAATGATGATTTTCGTTCAAAATCAAAGCATGCGAAAAATTTTTACCGCAAGCATATAATTGATATTCCGAGGATAAAAATTTAAGCATAACGTAGAGGTTGAGCGAAAAGAGCGTTTTGCATGTGGCTCAAACGAAACCATCATTAAGGTTACTCGTTCTTCCGGCAACCGCAGGATTGGCGAACAATTAAATTCGTCTTGAGCACAACCTCACGAATAGAACGTGTAGAATCCTGAATCCTTTTGATCAGAAGCTCAGCGGCGGTACGACCGATTTCATATGTGGGCTGCTCAATGACGGTAAGTGCCGGTTCGACCAGCTTCGCCCAAGTCGTATCGTCAAAGCTAGCAAAAGCGATATCGTCGGGAACAGTTAATCCGTTTTTGCGGATTGCCAGAAGTACACCTGCGGCCAGCAAACTATTACTGGTGAAAATAGCATCAGGCCGATCGCGCATGTTCAGCAGCTTCATAAAAACCCTAAAGCCGTCATCTTCTCTTGCCTCAGTAAATTTTACTAACTCTTTCAGTGGCTTGATGCCATGATCTTTAAGAGCTTTAACAAATCCATTACGCCGCTCTTGCCCGGTAATGCTCGATCCGAAAACACCAGCTAGACGACGGTAACCGTGTTCAATCAGATGGGTAACGACATTGTGAGCGGATGAAACGTTATCGATGAGAACATTGTCAACGTCGTAGTTACTGACGCGACGATCAATCATTACCACGGGTATGTCAAGTAAATAGATTTCATTAAAAGTATCGAGGCCTCTAAGGGTCGGCGCTAAAATAGCTCCGGCAACATTTCCAACACGAAGAAGATCGAGGCACTTTTTCTCCTTATCCGGGTCTTCATCTGTGTTGCACACTATCACATTATAACCTAGCTCCTGTGCAGTATCATCAACAGCTCTACTCACCTTTTGAAAAAATGGATTTTCTATATCAGCGACAATCAAAGCGATGATCTGTGATGTGTTTGAGCGAAGACTTTGAGCGACTCTGTTCGGCTGATAATGGAGTTTTCTCACGACCTCCATTACACGTTTTTTAACCTCAGGGCGCACATGAGGTTTTTTTGCTAAAACCCTGGATACGGTTGCGGTTGATACCCCAGCTGCTTCGGCAACATCTTTGATTTTAACCATATGAATATCTATTTTTGTATTGGTTGATACTTAATCACACGCTTGTTACTGTAAAGGATTACACATCGATAGTCAAATCAATTCCTTGTTGCTCTAATCATTATTAACGGACTTAAAAGACAGCAGGCGATCTTAAGTTACTATCTTTTTGATTATAGGCACTTTTTTATTTCTTCAAAGGGTAGCATACCTAGGTTATGCTTAGGCAAATAGTTCGCTCTAACCAAGCGATTGAAACCTAGCAACTCATTAACTATTATGAATATATGATCGACAGATAAATACTCTGAAAACGTTTACTAAAAATATGATGTATATTCTCGGAAAATTTATTTTTTTATTCTAATATATACATAATTATAACATATATATATTACATTTTAATCAAGCAGAAATCCCTGACAAATTATATTACCTTAAAAAAAGTATTGACACAAAGTGTTGTAATCGATTACAACAGCAAACAAGGAGAGCGACCATCTGTACCTGTAAACGAGAAGAGGCCAATCGAAATACCTAAAAGTAGTAAGGCGCTTGGCCAGTTTACACAAACCCATAAAAAGGGGGAGTCTTAAATGAAAGTTACAATTCAAAGATTTGGTGGCTTCCTGGCCGGGATGATCACCCCCAACATTGGAGCATTTTTCGTCTGGGGTTTGATTATGGATTATTTCAAAACTAAATAATGAGGAGGTATGTTTATGTCCAGTAATACTTTGAAAGTAGGTGTCCAGTCATTTGGAAGGTTCTTAAGTGGTATGGTAATGCCCAACATTGGTGCTTTTATCGCTTGGGGGTTGATTACTGCGTTGTTTATACCAACCGGTTGGTTGCCTAATGAAACATTAGCTTCACTGGTTGGTCCTATGATTACCTACTTGCTGCCGCTTTTGATTGGTTATACCGGTGGTAAGATGGTCGGTGGTGACCGTGGTGCTGTAGCAGGTGCGGTTACGACGATGGGGGTCATTGTCGGCAGTGATATTCCGATGTTCATGGGGGCCATGATTGCAGGGCCACTGGGAGGTCTGGCAGTAATTAAATTTGACCAGAAGGTTCAGGATAAGATCAAACCTGGATTTGAAATGCTGGTCAACAATTTCTCTTTGGGCATCAACTCCATGCTGGCAGCCATAATCGCCTACGTAGTGGTTGGCCCGGTCGTTTCTGCAATTACAAAGGCGCTGGCAGCGGGTGTGGGTTGGATTGTAGACATGTCTCTATTGCCTCTAGTGTCAATTATTGTTGAACCTGCAAAAATTCTGTTTTTAAACAATGCCATAAACCATGGTGTTTTCACACCTTTGGGCGCAGAACAAGCCGCCAAGATCGGAGCTTCGATTTACTATTTGATTGAAACCAACCCAGGTCCGGGTCTGGGTATTCTCCTGGCTTATATGGTGGTGGGTAAAGGTATGGCACAAAAGTCGGCATATGGTGCAACCATCATTCACTTTTTTGGTGGTATACATGAAATATATTTTCCCTATATATTAATGAAGCCACGATTGATTATCGCCGTGATCGCCGCCGGTATGGTGGGGGTTGGTTTTAACATGTTCACAGGTAATGCCCTGGTT
>JABDPQ010000136.1 GCA_013042695.1 Desulfobacterales bacterium
TATATGTACTCGTTCGTTGGAAAAACATTATTCTATCACTTGATAAGCTTAATCAGATCAGGTGCTTTTTGGCTCAGATCAGTCAGATTTTCGAAGCTGATTGAAAGAGTAACCGAATCTTTTTCAAAAGCGGGACTGTGTTCAACTGAGCAGGTTGCCGGCAACTTGAGCTGGCTCACTTGATCCTGAAACTCCTTTTCGGCTCTACTGCTCATCGGCATGCATCTTCTCTGCAGGTCGTTTAAGAGATTAAGGCCAACTTGAGGGGCATTCTCTACTGCTGCAGCACGTGTTAACTCACCATAATTTTTCTGTAAGTAGTCAGACATCGTGCTTTTTTCTCGCGAACAAAGAGTACGCATATAAGAAATGAGACGTCGCTGTTTGTTGTTATTTAACGAGAGCTTGTCAAAAAGAGTATAAAGCTGAAAACGATCCTCAGCAGACATGGTGATGAGTTCAAATCCCACCTTGTCGGATAGTCTTCCGGCATGGAGAGCATCAAGGATCGGTCTCTCAAGAGTTAGGAGCCGGGTAATTCTTTGCAGATACCCAAGATTTCCGAGTTTTAGCAGCTCAAAAAGCTTTGACAGCTCCTCAGGCGTAAGAAGCTCTTGGCAGAGCGCACTAAACTGTGCCTTTTCTACAGCTGAAAGAAGACCTGAAAGTCTCTGATCTTCAAAGATTAATCTCAGTAGTGATATGGTCTGCAGCGGTGGTTGGAGTACATGGCAGACAATGCGGTCTTTGTGCAAATCATTTTTCCAGACCTGGTATCGTTGTCTACCGCACAACAACTCGAAAACAGTATCCCGCTGTTTAATAACGATGAGAGGTCGAAGAATTCCATAGGTGCGAATAGACTCGGAAAGCGTATTATTCGCGGGTAGGCGCAGCATATGATGCAGGCACCACTTGTCATGTAACGATATTGACTGGATCGGAATTTCTGTTGTTGTATAGTCAATCATGTGAAAAAACAAAGCTGTCTATCGCTTAGGTGTATATGAGCGGCAGACAGCTTTTATTGTGCAGGAGAAGATCGTTCAGTCTATACGTGCAGAGCTGAATTGATGATTATTTATTGATTTTTTCCCGCAGTATTCCTGAAGGTTTAAAGGTAACAACTCTGCGGGCATCAAGAGTCAATTCTTGACCGGTTTGAGGATTTCTGCCTCGGCGTGAGTTTTTGTCTTTTACATTAAATTTACCGAATCCGCTGAGAAGAAGATCGGAACCATTGATAAGTGATTGCTTTGATAGGCTCAGAAATGCTTCGACGGAATCTGTCGCCTGTGCTTTAGTCAGCCCATCATGATTTTTGTAAACCTGCTGGACTAGGTCTGCTTTTGTTAATGTCATATTCTCCTCCTGTTGTCTGAAATTTTAAATAGCTCCCAAAGTCAAAGATATACCTACAGAAAAGAATGTCAATAGTATCAAGCAATTATTTTTATTTTGATGATAAAAAATGTCTGTTTATATGTTTCCTGCCATCTGAAAAATTGGCAGATACATGGCAACAACCAGAGTACCGATCATACCCCCGAGAAAAACCATCATAAATGGCTCTATCATAGCCGTTAGGTTGGATACGGCCTGGTCAACCTCTTCATCGTTAAAGTCAGCAATTTTTTCCAGCATCGTATCGAGAGCTCCGACAGATTCACCAACATTGATCATTTGTACAACCATATTGGGAAAGACGCCGCTTTCTTCCAAAGGTTCGGCAATGGGGCGACCCTCTGCAATGGAATCTGAGACACGTAGAACTGCTCGTTCAATGACTTTGTTACCGGCGGTTCTCGCAACAACCTGGAGCGCTTCTAGAATGGGAACACCACTTTGCAGCATCGTGCTTAATGTTCTGGTAAATTTTGCCACGGCCACCTTGCGGATCAGCATTCCTACAACAGGCGCGCGCAGCAATGCTTGATCAACACGAAGCCGTCCTTTCTCGGTACCATATACCTTTTTAAACAGATAAATAAATCCGATAAGAGGCAGGACTATCCAAATCAAGTTATTTTTGAAGGCATTACTTAGAGAGACGACAATTTGAGTGGGAATCGGCAGAGCGGCGTCCATCTGTGAAAACATCTCTTCAAAGACCGGGATGACAAATACCAAAATAACGATGAGTATTAATATTGAAATCGCCAGGCAGATTGCCGGATAGGTCATCGCTCCTTTGACCTTCTTCTTCAAGGCCATGGCCTTTTCCATGAAAATAGCGAGCCTGCTCAGAATGGTATCAAGAATACCACCGGTTTCACCGGCTTCAATCATGTTGCTGTAGAGATTGTCAAAAACCTTGGGGTGTTTGCGCATAGAATCGGCAAAGGTTGTACCTGATTCTACGTCCGCTTGAATTTCTGATAATGTTTTTTTAAATGACGAGTTTTCTTGTTGTTTACTCAGTATTTCGAGACTTTGCACGAGAGGCAGTCCCGCATCAATCATGGTTGAGAGCTGCCGAGTGAAGATCACCACGTCTTTTCCTGTTACCTTGGGTCGGAACAGGGCGACGTTTGCAAAGATATCTTTTGGCTTTTCTTTGATAACAGGATCAGCGATACGCAACCGTTTAACGTGCGCCAGTGCTGCAGCCTGGTCAGGGGCTTCCACTACGCCCTTGCGTTTTTCTCCAAAAGTGTTCTTACCTTTCCAAGTGTAGATAGGCATTGCAGTCTCCAAAGTTCAAAATACATAAAATAGCAAGCAAACAAATAGCTCTGCCATTCCTTAGAATCAGTCTATCACAAATCCTATTATATTCCATGAGTTTGGAGAATACAAGGGAGGTTTCCTGTGAATTACAATTTCGTAAATAAACCTGTTTTACTAATTGAAATTATATATAAAAATAGTTTTTAGGTGGTTTTTCTCTAATTACTCCACATAGATTGCAAAAAAGCCTCACTCGCATTTATAGCTTGCGACGAGTAGTAATGTTTGTTATTAATCCCCTCTTGTCTGAAGATTTCCTGGGAGGTCTGTCAGCTCGGCTGCACAGCAATTCCAGATGTAAATAGAGTCAGGAAAGGAGGATAGTATGCAGGAAGCTGCAATGAAGTACAGCACAGGTAATTTTAAACCGATCATCGATAAATGTGAAGGCTGCGAACGGGTTGTTGAGGAGTCTGGTGAAAAATATTGTAAAACATTCCTCAACCCGGAAGCAAAATGGCGCATAGGGATTTGTAATTTTGCCACCCACCAGAAGCCGGAAATATCAATTGCTAGAGCACGCATTAATCCATTGAAGGCAGCAAAACGAGCCTCAAAGAAATAATACTCCACAACAAACACCATTCACAAAAAAGCTCCTGTCCCAAACAATGAAAGACAGGAGCTTTTTCGTTTCAAAAAGCCTTAAGTTTCTTAAAATTAACTATTCATACTTACAAGCACGAATAAGCAACCAGCTATAGAGTACTATTCAGTTGACTCGACTCATTTTTATCGGAAAGTTACCCTCTAACAAATGAAAAATTTCCCGAGCAGAAACCATCTTTTAGCTAATAGCTGACAGCTAAACGCTAATAGCTAGATAAGAGCAAAAGCTATTATCTAAGACCTTCCCACTCCGACATACCTAAATCCATACTCCTTGAGAAGCTCCGGACTGTAGACATTTCTCAAATCGATAAAAATCTTCTGTTTCATCGTTTTCCCGAGTCGTGACAAATCAAGTGCCC
>JABDPQ010000140.1 GCA_013042695.1 Desulfobacterales bacterium
TCCAGAGACAGCGGATGTTCCAGAGACGCCTGCTATAAACATTGGCCAGGTAAACGAGCGGACAACACAGAATCAAGCCGTTATCGTACTCGAGCCCGGACCCAAAAAAGACCGGGCTGTTCCTGAAGAGATACTGAAGACTGAGCAAAAGAAGGGCGGTGAGCAGGTAACCATAGATACTGGCGATAAATATGTAGAGCAAATCTATAAGAAACGTCTTGCAGCTGGAGCACGATGGCTCGTCGGTGGTGGTGGAAAATATACCGTCCAGCTTATGGTGCTGACCTCTGATGAAGCTGAGGAAAATCTTAAAAATATGTTGAAAGAGAAAAATTACCTTGTCGCTTCCGACCAGTTTTTTATCCTTCGTCGAGTTGGCACGATACCGACCGTGATGGTTTTTTATGGTGAGTATCCAACTCTTGCCGCTGCGAGAAACGCACGGAACAATCTTCCAGTATTTCTGAGAAAACATCATCCCTATGCAATATCTGTCAAAGGCGCCGTTGCAAAGACCAACACCAGTGAGCAGCAATAGATGCGAGAACACGCCATTGGTTGGCTTATAAACGCGAGTTAAAAGAAGCCGGACTGTTTAACAATGAAGAGTATCTCTGATGATCATAAAACCTATAGAACTAAACCTCTGAGGGTTTCGTATTTCAGGAAGATATTCCCATCTTTAAGCTTTTATCCGATATTTTTCAGCATTGTCATAAAATTTAGTTTAGTCTCACAACGCGGAAATTTTACCAACGACGGCTGGTGGGCGAGCAGTGCTGAGGTCTTGTATGCACTTGAGCGCGTTGGCGTGACTATGGAGATAAATGGACTTGGCAACATACGATCAGTTGACGGGCCCGTGGTCTTTATCGGCAACCATTTGAGTATGCTTGAGACGGTTGTTCTTCCCTCTATTATCCTCCCCTATAAGCCGATAACGTATGTCGTTAAACAGAGTCTTCTTGACTATCCCGTGTTTAAGCATGTTATGCGGGCGACTAACCCCGTTGCTGTCAGCAGGACCAATCCACGCCAGGATCTTAAGGTCGTTTTGGAGCAGGGCCAGCAGCGATTGGCCAGCGGTACCTCGATGATTATTTTCCCTCAGACAACGAGAACCGCATTTGATCCCAAGCAATTTAGTTCCATCGGGATCAAGCTTGCCAGGAAGGCTGGTGTTCCCGTTATACCCTTGGCATTGCTTACTGATGCTTGGGAAAATGGTAATAAAATTAAAGATCTGGGAAGGATTGTTCCGGCAAGAAAAGCATATTTTTCTTTTGGCGAGAAGCTGGAGATTTCTGGTAAAGGAACAACCGAGCATCAAGGTATTATCGACTTCATTCAGGATCATCTGAATCGCTGGACGACTTAATTTTTCCCGGCGCAAAAAGGTAAGTCGATAGGATCTGCTGACGCTATGTATACAGGAAATAGATTGCTCTGATCTCATTATGTTGCTGATTTTATTGATTTTATATCTATATGTCTAGTCGTTCATGGTTGAGTCGTACCTTGATGCCATGATCGAAGGCAAAATGGCCCAGGAATACTGTTGTTAAAAACGGAGCAGGTTATATTGTTTTTCTTGGCGAACATTAATGGAGGACGATACGATGAAAAACGTTCGTTGGGGAGTTCTGAGCACTGCTAAAATAGGGGTGGAAAAGGTCATTCCAGCCATGCAGCAAGGTCAGCTGATCACCATCTCGGCGATCAGCTCCCGCTCATTAGAGAGAGCTCGTTATGTTGCTGATTTACTTGATATTCCCAAAGCATATGGTTCATATGAAGCGTTACTTGCCGATGATACTATTGATGCTGTTTATATTCCATTGCCAAATCACCTCCACTGCGAATGGACTATCAAAGCGATGGAGTCTGGAAAACATGTTCTATGTGAAAAGCCGCTTGGGTTGAGTGTCGATGAGATAGATCGTCTCATTGAGTCTCGAAATCGTTGCCAGGTAAAAGCTGGAGAGGCTTTTATGGTGAAGTCACATCCCCAATGGTTGGCGGTTCAGGAGAAGGTGAGAAGTGGAGAAGTCGGCGAATTGAGGATGATTCAGGGGATGTTTTGCTATTTCAATACTGATCCGCAGAATATACGCAATATTTTAGAGGTAGGGGGTGGTGCGCTCTGGGATATTGGCTGTTATCCGGTGATGATGGCCCGGTTTCTGTTTGATGAAGAACCACATCAGGTCGCAGCGCTTCTTGAGTTTGATCCGGTCATGAGAACAGATCGTTTGGCAAGTGTCATCATGGAATTTCCATCGGGGCAGGCATCTTTTGGGATTAGTACTCAACTTGCACCGTTTCAACGGATTCACGTCTTTGGTACGAAAGGACATTTGGAGTTACCCATCCCATTTAATGCCCCATATGACCGCCCGTGCACCTTGCGTCAGGACTGGGGAAATATTTTGCAGGATGAGATCACTACCCACTCGTATAGTGCAGTGAATCAGTATACGCTGCAGGGTGATGCCTTCTCAGCGGCGATCCTTAATGATTCGGAAGTCCCATCAAGCTTTGAGGACGCTTTAGGCAATACCAGGGTGTTGAAGGCAATTTTTTCAGCAGCTAAGGAGAGGAAATGGATAAGCGTGCGTTCATAAATGGATACGTGCCAAACAGAATCGATCGCCGCTTTACTGCCTGAATCGGTTCTTGCTAACGTTGTTTTTTCTCTAATGAATGCCGAGGTTTTTGATCAGCACTGCAAAGTCACGATGGTCAAGTCTGGATAATCCCGCTTGATGAGCCAATCTCAACGCCTCCTGGTATTCTCTGGTGCTCACCGAGCGCTCGAGCTCGGGATGTTTATTACTGGCACCGCAGGGGCGATACTGATCCATTATATTGACATAGGAAGCTGGTGACAGGTCATGAGAGATGAAACGAAGGATCTCCCTGGTTTCGTTCAGACCATCCGGCATGAGCAGGTGGCGGATCAACAATCCCTTCGATGCAAGACCATCAACATGTGTTACCAGGTCACCAACCTGCTTGTGCATGATTCTCACTGCCTGGCGCGCAATCTCAGGATAGTCTGCTGCATCGGCATATTTTTCTGCACTCAGCGAGCTCCAGAATTTAAAGTCCGGCATGTAAATGTCAATTATACCAGAGAGAAGTTCGAGGGTTGCTGAGCACTCGTAGCCACTGCAATTATAGACCAGGGGCACTTGAAGGCCATCTTCTAGTGCAATAATCAAAGCAGCGAGGATTTGAGGTACGACATGGCTTGGGGTAACGAAATTAATATTATGACAGCCCTGCCTCTGTAGCTCGAGCATGATTGCAGCCAAGGTCTGATTGTCAACTTCCGGAGAGTCTTCAGGAAAATGACTGATATCATAATTCTGGCAAAAGCAGCATCGCAGATTACAGGAAGCCAGGAATATCGTTCCCGATCCACGTGTACCAACTAATGGCTGTTCCTCGCCAAAATGGGCCCCATAACTGGCAACACGAGCCCACTTGCCAGTTGCACAAAATCCTAATTCTCCATCCCGCCTGTTGACTCGGCAGAGACGGGGGCATAGTTCGCAGCGGGCTAGAAATTGTTGGGCCTTTTGGGCACGTGATTGCAGTTCCCCTGATTCGAGTAGTTTGTGGCTTGCTATTTGCATATTGTTTTCCTCAGTAATTCTGGGGAAGTGGGGTTCTGTTTAGATGAACAGGTGTCCTTGAAATGGAATCGTTCAGGCTTAGAGTTGCAGCTAAACATGCGGCTATTTTCGACTCCTGTATGAGATGCAGATTTAGGCTATGACGATTATTTTAAGCGGTATTTTACTTTCCCGCACCTTTTGGCATCGCTCAATGAGAAATAACTTCTTTTATTCTTGAACTGGATTATGCTGTAAGGCTTTGCTATTATTTACCTATCGAGCCTTTTGCAAGTGGCTCTATCTTATACACATTATTTTTGTTCTTAGCAGATACTATAATGAACCTCGATAGAGAATGATAGAGATGTTCATGAATCAAAGAAGATGCTGAGTTGATTGCAAGAGATGTGAGCAAGCAGGGAAGGTTTTGATACTTACTATACAGTATCGCAGCTATTACGAGGGCACAGCGTGAGAAAAAAGTATTTCAGTACTCTGCCAACACAGCGGAAAATTACCTTGCTCATCATGGTAATTACCGGTGGCGCACTGATTTTATTCTCATTTTTTACCGGGTTTTATCAGATAAGAACACTTAACAAGAGTATGGTAGACAACCTTGTCGTGCTGGCCGGAGCAATTTCCAAGCTCAGTCCAGACTCCCTTAGCCTTCAGATGAAAGGTTCAGCTGAGGAATTACTCAGTGCATTTAAAGTAGATGGAGATATAGAGCGAGCTGCTATTTATGACCACAATCATGAACTATTTGCCTCATACTCTGTTGTTGGTCGCGACAACTCTGAACCGCTCTCTGGGGCTTTCGAAAATGATGGTCATCACATCGTCTGGGATGGAGGCACTTTTAAGCTTTCAGTATTTCACTCAATAAATCTAGATGATAAACAGATTGGTACCATGTATGTCGTTTCTAATCTTAATAGATTTAAAAAACAGCTTTACAATACGTCAATTGTTTTGATTATCAGTATGATATTCGTACTTTTCGCTGCTCAGTTTATCGTAAGAAGGATGCAGCAGAGAATAACCCAGCCAGTTTTTAATCTAGCCAAGACAGCAAGACAGATATCTGAGCTCGGTGACTATTCAGCTCGTGTACAGCGATCGAGCGAAGATGAGATTGGTGATCTCATAGATGATTTCAACACCATGCTCAATGCTATCGAGGTGAGGGATAGTGAGCTTAATCAGCATCGACATAATCTTGAACTTCTCGTCCAGGAGAGAACCGAAGAACTCAGAAAGCATCGTGATGAAGCGTTGGCTGCAGCAGAGGCAAAAACTGAATTTCTCGCTAACATGAGCCATGAAATCCGGACCCCGATGAACGGAGTGATCGGGGTCTTGTCACTACTCAAGGAGGCTCCGATTGATGAGGAACATCGGCGCCTTTTGGGCACGGCCGCGAGATCTGCCGATTCACTCATGTTTATTATTAATGATATCCTTGATTTTTCTAAGATTGAGGCTGGTATGGTTGAGTTTGAATCAATCTCTTTTGATCTCAGGGAATTGATGGAAGAGACGGTGGCGCTTTATATCGACGCGGTAAATTCGAAGAATATCGATTTGAATTGTTTTGTTCCTCTGGACGTTCACTGTTTTGTTGAAGGTGATCCGACCCGGCTGAGGCAGATCCTGACGAATCTTGTCAGCAACGCTGTTAAGTTTACTTCTCAAGGGGAGGTAACGCTGAAGGTTGAACTCATTGAGAAGCGGGAAAACAAACAGCTGCTTAGATTCAGCATCGTTGACACAGGCATTGGCATAGCAGAAAAGTCGCTTCCACATCTTTTTGAGAAGTTTACCCAGGCTGACGGGTCAACTTCTCGAAAATATGGTGGGACCGGTCTGGGATTGAGTGTCTGCAAGCAGCTTGTTGAACTTCAGGGTGGGGATATCGGTGTTCATAGCCAGGTTGATCGCGGTACTGAATTCTGGTTCACCCTGCAAATCGGTATGATACCAGCCTCTGACATCTTCCTTCCGTGTGATAAACTTGACGGCAAGCGAGTGCTCATTGTTGACGACAATGCAACCAGTAGAATGATTCTTGAACACTATTTAACTGCTTGCAAAGTAACCACTTCGTCTTGTGAAAGCGGTGAGCAAGCCCTCGATCTGATTAAAAGAGAGAGTGATGGAAGAGGGTCATTTGAGATAATCTTAATCGATTATTTTATGCCTGCAATGAACGGCAAACAACTCGCTGACGCTATCAAATCATTAAATCCGATGGATATTTCGTCTGGGCTGTTCATACTCAGTTCGGGAGGTATGCTTGCAGAGCCACTAGAACATGCTGATATCGAAGCGGTAATATACAAACCGATTCGACGTAACCAGCTCTACGATGTCCTTGCTCGTGCAAACGGTGTCAAAAAGAGCTCGAAGCTGCCAGGGTCGATTCCAAAACATTTACCCGTGTTAAGTGGCCGAGTTTTACTGGTTGATGATGAGCCTATTAACCAGAAAATTGCTGGAGCTACCCTAGAGAGATTTGGTCTCCAGACGGACAAGGCCTCAAATGGAGTAGAGGCGTTGAGGTTATTAGATAAACATCTGTATGATCTCGTGTTGATGGATATTCAAATGCCTGAAATGGACGGCTATGAAGCAACAGAAATTATCAGGGCGCGAGAAGCGCGGACGGGTCATAAACGCGTAACCATCATAGCCATGACGGCAAATGCTCTGGAAAGCACCAGGGCTCGTTGTCTGGAGACTGGTATGGATGATTTTATTTCCAAACCGATTAAACCAGACTTACTTGCCAAAAGACTGAGCCCATGGCTCGAGGACGTAAAAACAGATGATCCTGATGTTGATATCTTTGTCGGGCAGAAATTTGGAGCAATGCAGAGTCAGAAAATATGGGATCGTCAACGTGCCTTGCAATTTGTCGATGGTGAGCAGGATGTACTTTATGATTTAATAATTCTTTTTTTGCAAAGAAAGGATACCCTGCTTCAGGCAGTTGAGGCGGCAGTTAATGCCGGTGACCCGGTACTTCTTGATGATGCAGCCCATGCTTTCAAAGGTGCGGTTAATCATTTTGCGGCAGCTCCGCTGCGCCATATAGCTCAGGAATTGGAGAAAAAGGGAAAGAATGGCGATATGATTGGTTCCAGAGAGCTTGTAAAGACACTTGCAGATTTAACTGAAAGACTTGCAGTAAAGCTGCGCAATTCAGTATCACAAGATTAGCTATGTGAGCAATTATGCCAGATGACTAGTTTGGCGTTTGTTCTATCTCCACTCTGTTGCGTCCGAGTCTTTTTGCTTGATAGAGTGCCCTATCAGCCGCTTTGGTCATGACCTCTCCATCAAGCATTGTCTCATTCCAGGCGGCAACGCCGAGGCTGATAGTCGTTTTGATCGTGGCATCGTCGATATGAACATGTAGATTCTCTACTGCAAGACGCAACCTTTCTGCAAGCTGCCGTGACTCAATTAAATTGCTGCGAGCACAGATAACCAGAAACTCCTCTCCACCGATGCGGCTGACCATATCGTAACTGCGCACCGTAGAACTAAATGTTGAAGCGATGTTCTGAAGAACCATGTCGCCTATATCATGGCCGAAGTTGTCGTTGACTTGCTTAAAGTGATCAATGTCAATCATGATGCATGAAAGCGGTTCTCGATGCCGTTGAGATTCAGCCACTACCTCTTTTAAGCGACTGAGAACACTGCGCCGGTTCGGCAGTCCGGTAAGAACATCAGTCATTGCCATGGTTTCTAACTTTTGATTCGCAGAAGTGAGCCGTACTGCATATTCTTCAATTACCTCGCGATCATGATGTATCTTCTGCTGATAGCGTATAATTCGTTCACCGCTCTGAATTCGTGCTTCAAGTACCCTGGGAGTAAATGGTTTTACGACAAAATCATCAGCGCCTGCATCAAGGGCAAGAACCAGTTCATCATCGGACTCCTTACCCGTCAACATCATAATGTAAGCATGCTGAGTTATTGGATTTTCCCTGAGCTTTTTACAAAGTTCAAGCCCGCTGATTTTAGGCATCCGCCAGTCGGTGATGATCATATCAGGTCGTTTCTTGAGTGCGAGCTTCAGGGCATCTTGGCCATTATCCGTGGTATAGACTGTTTTTCCACCATTCTTAAGCAAGCGCTTAAGATTTAGCAGGGTCATCGGATCATCGTCAGCAACCAGGATTTTCAGTTTCTCTCTATCATCTGTTGTTTTGTGAGATTGAGCTGCTCCATCATGCACATCTTTTATTTTTTTATACAATGGGCAGTTCTGCGTTGGAACCTGGAAAACATGTCCCCACTTTTGCCACTGCTCAATGATGTCATCAAAAATCAGTGCAAATTCAGATTCATTAATAGAGATTTCCTGAGCAAACCTTTCTGCTTTTTCAAGCTGGGCAGTACGGTCCATTTTTGACATGCAGATATCGGCAACCAGGTCTGCAAGGTAAAGTATGTCGCAGATTTTGGCTAATATGACGTCGGAACGATCCAAGGATTGCCTATCGGCGTATGCGCCGACGGCGATAATAAAGTGATTCGGAAGCCCCCAGGAATGGAATAGTTCCCCACATAATTTTTTATGATCGATGCCAAACTGTTTCTGTTCACTCGCCAGAAGTGCTTCGTCATCACTTATTTCAGATAAGACTGCGCCATATGCTTCAGGAAAGAGAGATGCAAACGCCAGGCAGCCCATATGGGCAAGGAGACCGCAGGTAAATAATTCATCAGGGTCTATTCTCTTGACGCCCTGAGATAGGGAGCGGGCTCCAACTGCTCTGGCCAGTGACTTGGACCAGAACGACTGGTAATCAAATTCCTGGCAGACGCCATTTTTATTTTGGGATAAAAGGGAAAAGCAGAGAGCCAGGTTCTTCACCGTTTGCATACCCAGTTTAACGGTGGCTTTTTGGATGGAAGCAACCCGGTTTCCCGGAGACATCATTGCCGAATTAGCATATTTCAGGAGTTCAGAAGTAAGCGCAGGATCTGTTTCGACTATATTGGCAATATCACCAAGTGAGGATGACTCATCCTGGCAGAGCCGCATGATCTCTAGTGCGACACGGGATGGCGTCGGCAGAGAACCCATGCCGCTGAGTTTCTCAAAAATCGCAGAATTGGTCATGAAAAAAGAAAAATCTTTTTAGCGGATAAACCTTCTTAGCCTCGGTGAAAACATCCATCTTTACTGTATCGAAATAAACCTCAAAGCACAAGGCACGTATCTGAAAAAAATGAAAAGTAGCCCTGTACTGGTAATGTGTAAGAAGGTAGTAATAACGGCTATATGGCTTTCATGGCCTATCTCGTCTTTTGCTAAGAAGCGAGTAGCATCAATTACTCAGCGATCCTTATGATTCCTTGAATTCGATCGAGTTCGGCAAGCGTCTGGGCGTAGATTACTTTGGTGCTGTTTTCAGCTGAGAGGGCATTTGAGTAATCTTGCTGTGCGATGAGGACATCAAGAGTCGTGGAACGGCCGGCATCAAACTTTATTTGTTCAGCCTCAAGACGTTTCTGAGTAGCGATGGCAGTTTTATTTGTGGCGTCGATTGCCTTAAGAGCGAGCTCAACATCGCGAACCGTAACCCTTACTGTTCGTCTTATGTCCTGTTTAAGTAGTTCCAGACTGGTTCGGTTCTTGTTGAGAAAGGCGTTGGCCTGCCGGTATTGACCTTCTGCCAGCGAATTGTTAAACGGTCTGGAAAAACTGAGACCGATCTGCCATTGGGTCTCAGCGTCATTGAGTGAACTGTCCAAGGCGTTGCCATAGGTGTCAGCGGTACCCCCAAAGCCCACAGCGCCGAAGATGTCAAGTGCAGGTAATATATTGTCCTTGGCCTTTCTAAGCTGATATTCGGAGGCTTGAATTTGCAGCGCGGCCGCTTTGATATCCGGTCGGTTTGCCAGGGCCTTTTCCAGGATGGTACTGATCTGTGGATTTATCGGGCTGGTTTCAGGTACATCCGTCGTTTTAAATGGTGTCAGCCAGTCTTGGCTGTTCAAAAGCAGTTTGAGGTTGTCTTCGGCAAATCCAATGGCACGTTCACCTGAAATGAGTTCTTCTTCTCTTCTTGCTACCTCTGATTCCGGCTGATAGATATCAATACTGGCCAACTTTCCGGCTGTTATTTTCGCTTCGGTGTCATTACGCAATTTTTCAGCAAGCGCCAGCGCCAATTTTAATACATCGAGATTCTGATGTGCAAACACAAGTTCCCAATATGCAGATTTCACCTGAGCAGCGAGATTGGCTGCCTCACTGTCTACGAGAAAAGATTGAGCCGCGAGCTGTTTTCTTGCAGCCTTGAGTTCAGCCAACTGTACTTCTTGACCAAGTCCTTTCAGAAGTGGCTGGGTGACACCCACCTTGACCCCCGTATTGTATATAGGATCAAAGAGATAAAAGTTCGAATCTGTATCAAGATTACCATTCTTCCAGGAGAGGTCTACTTCTGTACCAGGAGTGAAGCGCTTCAAGACGCTGGCATTCCAAGCAGATGTACGTTCTTGCTCAATACCTTCGATTGTGACCGGAGTGGTCGTTTCCTCTGTGGCACCTACATCTGCTGAGATGAGTGCATCAAATGGCGCTTCTGCTTCTTGCGCGGAGCCTTCAGCAACGACAACATCTTCTAATCTTAGTTTAAGATTAAGATTGTTCTTCAAGGCCATTCTTACCGCTTCTGAAATACTGAGCTCTATCGGCAGCTGTTCAGCACAGTATACGCTTGTTGGTTTTGCAGCAAGATACAATCCGAGAGTGATGCTTATCAGCAATGAGAGAGAAAATGGTTTCATTCTTATTCCTTTTCACGAAGTGGTTCACCAGCTAGATAAGGGTAGGGTTTCCAGTAGATAGCTCTGATTCTATGAGTAGTTCTCAGGCGGATGTGGTCAAGGCGCTCAAATAAATAATAGAGTGTTGGCACAACCACGAGAGTAAGAAAGGTTGCCACCATCAGCCCAAAGATGACAACGACTGCCATTGAGCGCCACCATTGACTCGATTCACTTACCCAGGAGATGGAAAGCGAATGGAAATCAAATGATACACCAGTGACCATTGGAATGAGACCAAGTATGGTGGTAACTGCAGTCAACAAAACCGGCCGTAGCCTTGTCGCCCCTGCGGCGATCACTGCTTGCTTCAATTCGTAGCCGCGTTCTCGTAATTTGTTTGTATAATCAATCAGGACGATAGCATTATTGACGACAACTCCGGCAAGCGAGATTACGCCCACTCCGGTCATAATGATGCCAAATGGCGATGAGAAGATGGCCAGGCCCAGAAATGCACCACCCAATGAGAGAATAACCGAGGTCATGATGATAAATGGTTGGCTTACCGAGTTAAACATTGACACCAGGATGAGAAAAATCAGCAACAAGGCAATTAAAAAGGCTTTGGAAAGAAAATCCTCGGATTCCTTTTGAAACTCAAATTCTCCCGTGAATGTCGCCTTGTATCCAGGCGGCATGGGAAATTTTGAGAGCATCTTTTCCGCCTCGGCCCGGGCAACCGGTCCTGGAATCTTGGTCTCATCCACGTTTGCCTTGACCGTTACAACACGTTCATTGTTTATGCGGTTTATATCGCCAATAGAACCGGCAAAAGTGACCTGGGCAACAGTTGACAAGGGTACAAG
>JABDPQ010000150.1 GCA_013042695.1 Desulfobacterales bacterium
ACGACTTCCTTAATAAGCCAGAGCCAGTAAGCCGGGATCGTAAAAGTCAGATCCAATGGCTGTGATTCACCATCAACTAAATCGAGCTGATGACACAGGGTAGAAACAAAAAGGACCGACACAACCATGAAAAAGAGAATGAGCGGGGTATAATGCCCAGAGTTGATCAGCCAGAAGGCGGATAGAAGTGTTGATAACGCAAGTACGTGCAGCATTCAATCACCTGCGAGGTTGAGCTTGCGCCCATGACAAACATTTAATGGAGGAATTATCCCTATTACTTCCCCCACTTATTACACACGAGTCCTCACTACGTACCACTTCTAAATATCTTGTGTCAAGGGTAACTGAAATTGATGAAGGGATTTTTTTCGCCTGACGTGTATCAACTGCCTCAAGAACAGCGGCATACTGACAACTCAGGAAAAATCAGGAAATCAATCTCCGGGCAGAAGAACTGGTCAACATCCATGTTTGGTGAGAAATTCACGAACCATTTCTTCCATGATGTCAGTTCTGTTCTTTTCCTTTTCGCATGCAATGAGCCATGAGCAACGCTGCCAAGCACGAAAAAGGTCTTCCGGGATAAGCAGTTTCAGCTCTACGAGACCTGCAGCTTTCTGCTCAAACGCCTGATGCTGCGGATGTTCTTTTTTCATACATTCCTGCTGTATTTTCGGTGATATTCTACTGCCTCGTCATAACGCATGAAATGTCCACCAAATATATCAAGAGCACTGCCAATTGTTGCATCAAGTTTACCGTTGCCTGCCACTCGTATCAACTCCAGGTCGGCAAGGTCTCTGATGCCTCCGGCATAGGTGGTGGGAATGGGTGTGAACTCTCCGAGTAGTTCCACCAGATCCCTATCAACACCCGAACATTTTCCTTCAACATCTGCAGCATGAATCAAAAACTCGTTACAAGAGCCTGCCAGCTCCGCCAGCGTCTCATTGCTAATTTTTACCTCGGTAAATGTCTGCCAGCGATCGGTGACGATAAAATAGTCGTCCCCTTGGCGACGACAGCTGAGATCCAGTACCAGCCGCTCGCGCCCAATTTCATTTCTTAGTATATGCAATCGATTACTATCAATGAATCCTTGCCTGAACACCCATGATGTAACGATAACGTGAGAGGCTCCGCGCTCGAGCCATAGGACTGCATTTTCTGCTGAAATTCCTCCGCCAACTTGCATGCCACCCGGCCACGCAGCAAGCGCTTCGGTTGCGGCATCATCGTTTCCCGGGCCAAGCATAATAATATGCCCGCCGGTAAGATTATCAGCTCGATAGAGACGCGCGTACCATTCCGGCGGATGATACGCAGTGAAATTGGTTTCCAACTTTTCAGGCGAACCGTCCACGAGCGTTGAGCCAACAATTTGCTTCACTTGACCTTTGTGGAGGTCAATACACGGTCTGAATTTCATCATTGCCAGGCCTCAAAACAAAAACGGGCACCTCTTCGCAGAGAGCGCCCGCATCTATTCACCGTCGCCCGCCGGGCGGCATTACTTGGCTGCATGTTACGATTTTTTTATCAGCATGGTCGAAGGATCGAGTAGTAACGCTGTCCCCGGCTCCACTTCACAATATGCACACTTGAGAATATCGAGTTTCATCAGGTTTTCTTGCGGATTAATCACCAGGACCACTTCAAAGAGGTCATCAATGGTATGACAGGGTGCGGGGACCCCGTCGGCACTCACTCTGGTATCATTACGATGGCTAACAGCAGAAAACCAGATTACTGATATCCCCAGGCCAACCATGAGATTTTTGAGCTCTTCCATGGCCTCACGGCCGTTGCCATCAAAATCATAGCCATCAATGATCAGGCAGTTTGGTTTGAAAATATCCTGATAAATCAGATCTTTTAAGCGCTCCTCGAGTACTCGCCGGGAGAATGCATGCTCTTTAAAGGTCATGATCATTCGATTACGAGCAACATCGGTCCGGGTCTCATCGGAGAGATTAGCCACCATCATGGACAAGATGTCATCATAACGGTCCCGCGTTTTTTCAATCGACTCATCAATTGAGACATGCAGCACCCGGTTTCCTCGAAGCATGGAGTCAATGGCAATCTGTACGAGAATTGCCGTCTTACCAAGCCCGGCCCGGGCCATTACCAAGCCAAGACTTTGTGTTGCTTGCTCGGCTGTATTGTCAAGTCCCAAAACCCGCAAGGGATTATTGGCTATCAGGTCTTCTTTTCCCATAGCGGTAAACCTCTTAGTATCTTTATCTTAAACTGAACCGACTGCAGAGCTGACAGGGATCAACCGTATCTGCCCTATCT
>JABDPQ010000154.1 GCA_013042695.1 Desulfobacterales bacterium
CATATGATCGAACCGAAAAGCTCTTTTCCTGTATTTATAGTTAAGGACCTGACCGCCGCAAAATCCTTCTACACAGAGAACCTTGGCTTTGATGTTGTCTTTTCTGGGGATTGGTACATTCACCTGGTTTCAAAGTCAGGTGTTCAGGTTGGTTTTATGTTGCCAGATCAACCTACTCAACCACAAATATTTCAAAAACCTTACCCTGGCAAAGGAGTCATTTTCAGCTTGGAAGTAGAAGATGTAGATGCGGCATTTTCAGTAGCTAAGTCGAAATCACTGCATATCATACTTGAGTTGCAGTCAGAGGATTGGGGGCAACGACATTTCTGTGTTCAAGACCCTAACGGAATCTTTTTGGACATTGTTCAGTCTTTTGAACCAACCGAAGAATATCAAAGTGATTATGTCTCAGAATGAAGACCTTACCAACCTTAAAAACATCGGCAAGAAGATTGCCGTTCGGTTGAACGGAGTTGGAATTTTTTCCAAAGACGATTTGAAGTTGATTGGTGCTGTTGGTGCACATCTCTTATTCAAACAGAAGCATCCGAATGAAACATTACCCGTTTGTTACTACCTATATTCATTTGAAGGCGCTTTAACAGACAAGCACTAGAATGAAATTGGTGAACAAAGAAAAAGGTAGCTCAAAGAGCAAATTGGCTAACAACCAGCTCTACAAAAGGATTCGGGCCAAATTTCGGCCCTCTCAGCTGTGAGCCGGAGCATTATGTGGTGACAAAAAGAGCATCTTCCGGAGATGACTACGACAAAACCATTTTTTGCGAATTGGAGAAAAAAGAGATGAGACTGGAACCAGAATTTTTTGAGGTGCAGGAAAAGCGTTTGGTAGCGCTCTCTCGTGATTACACAATTGAAACGCGTAAGGATATTCCTGAGTTGTGGACTGACTTCTGGGCACGAGAGTGGAAATTTACGGGCATTGAGGAACAAGCCGCTTACGGGGTTTCATACTCCGTGAGGCCGGATGGACGTTTCTCATATGCTGCTGGTAGAAACATCGATCCAATTCCGGAGCCCCTACCTGAAGGGGCCTGTGTTGTGACTTTGTCTGCTGGGCGTTACGCGGTATTTCGTACTGAGGGCGCTGTAACTGAGATTCCAAAACTATTCGACGCTATATTTTCGCAATGGCTCCCAAATTCGGGTGAAAAACAGCGGGAAGGTGCCGTGTTTGAGCGTTATCCTTATGATGAAAACGCCTCACCTAAATCAATGGTTTATGAAATCTGGGTGCCCGTGGCAAGCTGACTCAGACTGATCCGAAATGCCACATAACCAGCTGTGCACAGCTGACCGCAGCGGATCTCGGCCGGTGAGCCTTGCTGTTAAGATTGCCAATTTAAACGTCTCAATTTTCTTTACTACTGATCAGTAGCTTCTTCCTGTATCCCTTCAGTTTCCTATCAGCAATTCGTCCGACCCCTCTCAATTGGTAACTTCACAGGAATAAGGTTGAAGTATGTTCTTACAATGAGCTAATGATTGCCAATCGTAACCTCTTAGCTGTATATTTCTGCGATTTTCTTGATAGATTTCTCAAAATTTGCACTATCAAATATGTTGATATTACACGATTTTTGAATACTATCTATGATATTTTCCTGCTATCCTGCAGCTGCATAACAGGTGTATGTTCCCAAAAAGCTGTATGCACCTATAACTCTCACTATATACATCCGGAGAAATTTATCATGCAATTATAGACTGATAAGGGAGATTTTAGTTGATCATTTTTGCAGTTGAATTATACATTGGCCGTCAAGAGAGATGGGATATTTAAAGAAATCTGTCCAAAAAACGACTGCAATCTATTACATGGTGGCTTCACAATAACAAAGACAGATTTACCTTGGAATCAGATGAAGAGAAAAATTGGAATAGTGGGAGGGTTAAGCCCTGAATCAACAGTAAGTTACTATCTATATATCACACGAAAATACGCCGAGATATATGGCAATTATGATTATCCCGAAATCATTATTTATAGTGTAAATTTAGAAAATTACCACCAATGGCGGAGTATAGACAGATGGGACCTTATTATTGATGATCTCGTCTCTTGTTTTGAAAAACTAAAGAACGCTGGTTCAGATTTTGGCCTGATTGCAACTAATACCATGCATAAGGTGTACGAACAGGTCGCAGATATCGTCGAGTTACCATTAATCAATATTATCGACGAAACAGCACTCAAGGCTAAAGAATTAAGGCTAAACACACTTGGTCTCCTTGGCACAAAATACACAATGAGCGACGGTTTCTACCAAGAAAGATTATCGAAATTCGATATTAAGGCTTTAGTTCCAAACTCTGATCAACAAGAAGTTGTTCATAAAATAATCGTTAATGAATTAGTAAGAGGCCAATTCTTAGAGAGATCAAAAAGTAGATATATTGAAATAATACAAGATTTAGTTTCAAGAGGTGCTAAGGGTGTCATTTTAGGGTGTACAGAGATTCCATTGCTAATTAAGAAAGAAGATGTAGACATCCAACTTCTCGATACAGCAATAATCCATTCTGAAGCTGCCCTTAAAGCTGCTGTAAATTAAAATATTTAAGCCAACAAGTAATTTCACCGTACTCGATTAAGCTCGCCGGTGAATTTAACGTTGGAGATACTAATGATGAAATCTACGAAAATTGCCGTAATAGTTGTTGGTGTATTTCTAATATTTAATGGAGTCGCAAATATAGTAGATGATAGTCGTGTTTTAACATATGACATTACATCAATATTGGCTGGAATCGGATTTGTTCTAGTAAGCAAAAAATGAAATTATCTTAGAGTATTATGGAGCCTAAAAAGTGGAGATTTACTCCATTGCTAAATCTGAAATAATTATTTTTATATTAAGCTCCAACCAGTCGCTGGAGGGGACACCACTCGCTAGCAATAGTAAATTAAAATAAAAATAATAACTAGCATTACAAGCCGTTTCACCACGTTCCGCTGCTCATCACTGGACTCGCTGAGGCTTGCCGGTGATCTTCACTTTAGAGAACATATAAAATTGAGGTCACATCAGGAGATTAGATAATGGATTTAAGTGTTTTAGTTGCAGTATCAGTTATTTGGGCTGTAGCAGCAATTACTCCAGGTCCAAATTTCTTTATAACTGTTCATACAGCGATCGGTACTAGTCGAAGACTATCCTTATTTACTGTCCTGGGAATTGTTGCTGGCACCTTAGTGTGGTCTATATCAGGTTACTTGGGAATATCAATATTATTTAAAACTGTACCAATGTTGTACTTTTCTTTAAAAATAATCGGTGGCCTATACCTAGTATACGTAGGATTTACTTTAATATTTACAAGAAAAAACCAACCAAAAAGTGAAACTGACAGATACCACTCACCCATTGATTGTTTTCGACTTGGTTTATTTACAAACCTACTCAATCCAAAAACCGCTGCTTTCATGACGAGTCTTTTTGCTGCAACAATCCCACCAAACGCACCAATTGAACTTGGCGTACTTAGTGTAGTATTAATTTGCTCTATTTCGGCCATGTGGTACTCACTTGTTTCAGCGGTATTTTCCTATGATATAGCCAAAGAAATATATGAACAACAAAAGCAAAAAATCAAGAAAATGGCTGGTGCCATATTTATCGGCTTTGGACTTAAATTATCGATATCAAAATAAACATTTCTAACCAGTCGCTTCTCTATCGCTTCACTGCGTCTCGCTGGACTCGCTGGAGCTCGCCGGTGAATTTAACGTTCGGCAGAAGAATATGACATTTACAAATATTATATCAGAATGTCTTGCTGCACATCCGCGAGCGAATCTCATTCAGGTACCTGCGATAATCCACAAACTGCCAAGACTGTCATCACAATTTGGGTACGAAATCTATATTCTGCGAGAAGATCTGACTGGATTCGGTCTAGGGGGCAATAAAACACGGAAGGTCGATTTTCTCATAGGAGATGCGCTCGCCAAAAGAGCGACCACTTTAGTCACAATAAAGGCCACAAGTTTCAGTCGAAACGCCGCTGCGGGGGCGTCTGCATGTGGTCTAGAATTCCACGTTGTCCTACCCGGCATAGAATCAGGCCAGAATCCATTGAGCCAATTGGTCTTCGCTAAATGGGGTACCCAGCTTCACTACGAGGGCAACGATCCTACTGCCTTGTTAAATCGTCAGAAAACCTTAGAGGCATCCTTGAGGAATCAAGGAAAGAACGTCTATGTACTTAACCCGGGAGGTAGCGACGCGATCGGAGCGATGAGCTATGTGGCCGTATTTGAAGAGATTTGTGCCTTCTCGGCTCGAACTGGCATCCATTTTTCGCACATTGTGCACTCCTCAAGCTCAGCAGGGACACAGGCAGGACTCGTTGTAGGACAATGAATTACAGACTACGATGTTCAAATCATGGGTATAAGTGCCTCCAGGAATACGTTCGATCAGTCGATGCTTGTCCAGGAGCTTGCACAGTCAACGGCGAAATTGTTGAATCGTTCTTTCGATCTTGACAAGGTCATGGTGGATGACGGTTTCGTCGGTCCAGGTTACGCCCAAGCTTCAAAGGAAGGAGAGATAGCGGCACAGACCTTTGCTGAACTGGAAGGCATTCTTTTGGATTCTGTATACACGGGGAAGGCTGCAGCTGCGCTGATAAACTACATGATAAACGACAGGTTTGAAAACGGTCCTGTATTATTCATCCACACCGGAGGAAACGCAGATGTATATTATTAATGCATCAAACGGATCTGCCGAACAAATCACTAAGGCCGACCGCTTACACGGCGGCTTAGTTCCACAGTAAACATTACAAGTTCTAAGATTTTGATATATCGACTTTCGCTAGCGTTAGTATTATTCCTGAGCGATTACGGTTTGGGTGGGAGCAGCAATTTGCTCATTGGAATTTTATCGGATACAGAAAACACCTACAACTGATGCGGAAGACGACACCTATTACCTTCGATTTGGCAATGTTAAGTTTAATGATTTGTTGATGCGAACAGGAAGAACCTAAAAATGCATGTTGGGTTAATCGTTTTAGATTGCCAGGGGATCCCTTCGTCCCTTCAGCTCAAAATACTTGTTGACTCTAAAGGGAGATTATTACTCTTAGATTCGTAGAAGTGTTTCTTTCAAGACTGCGCCGACAACCACTAATTAATGCAATTGCCCAACTAACAGGCTCATGGCAATGGCTATAGCGACCAAGAACATTGTTTTAAGAACTTCCCACAAACGCCCTGAAGAAAATATGAAATTCTGAGTCAGAGTTTTACCTAATGCTATCATAATTCCTCCTCATGTCCCTTTTGACATTATGGTGGTTGCTCAAAGACAAGTTTGATACCTAATCCAATTAATACAGTGCCACTGGTGCGGTCAATCCACTTGAGTATTTTAGGATTAGAACGAAGCCACAAAGACAGAATCCCTGCAAAATAGCCAACTGGTCCTTTCACAAGAAATGTAAGAAACGCAAAAAACAATCCTAAAATAAGCAGTTGCAAAGTTGGATTCTCAGCATTTCCAGGAATGAATTGGGGCAAAAAAGCAAAATAGAAAATGGTGATATTGGGGTTGGAAATGTTTGAGAATGCTCCAGTGAAAAATAATTTCCTGGGTGAGACTTTTTGTGAGCTCTTGAGGTCAAGGCGGTGTGATTTGCTCGTGATCAAACGAATGCCAAGGTAAAAAAGATAGCCAGCACCAACAAATTTGAGAATGGTGAAGATTGATTTTGAGGCTAATAGCAAAGCACCCAGACCAAACGCAGTAAGTACAGAGTGCCCTATTAAGCCTATACTGACACCAGAAGCAGTAATAATCCCGGCCCGAGAACCTTGAGTAACCGCTCTCGACATTACCAATAGTAGATCCTGTCCTGGAGTAATTATTATAATAAAAGAAGCTATAACGAATAAAGCGAGTTGCATTTCATCCATTGGTCTACCACGTGTTTTAAAATAAACTGTTCAGGAAGCCGGGGATCTTTCATCGAGTGCTTCTCGTAAATTAGTTAACATAAAATATACATCAGATCTCGATTACGCAACAAAATTACATTTTATAGCTTATTTAGCAAATATATTGCATTTTTTAACAATATATGTAAATATATTTTGCAAACACCAATAAATGTTATTGAAAATGAAAAGGGTTTGCAAATGAGCAAAATTGATGACATTGATAGAAAAATTATTACAACTTTACAAGCTAATGGACGGCTTTCGAATATCGAAATTGCTGATAAGGTTGGACTTTCCCACTCAAGTTGCTCACGCCGTATCGCCCGTCTCGAAAAGAATGGAGTTATTCTCGGCTATCGTGCATTGATAGACCGTCACAAGCTAGGACTTTCTGTACGTGCTTACTGCGGCGTTATTCGTGACTCCGGTACGGGATGGGATGAACTTGCACAGAATCTATCCAGTATTGATGGTGTAATAAGTGTTTTTGCAGTATCAGGCGATGTTGATCTAATTCTTGAAATCGTTGCTCGTGACATGAAACACTACTCGCACGTTGTTCTAAAAGATGTTTTCAATACTGTTGGAGTAAGCGCAACACGCAGCTCTTTTGTACTTGAGGAGATTAAGTCAATCTATTGAACCTGAGGTGAGAATTAAACCTGACCACTCTAGGTCTAAGATATAGAGAAGATTATCGATCTTGAGAATTGTCATGTTGAAGGTATCATTCTGTTCAAAATACCTGTAGTTGAGACTATTCCTGTCAACCAATCTCGATGTACAGTTTTTATCTTCTTTTTGAAGGTTTTCAGTCACAATTTCAGCCACCAGTACCCCTGAATATCAAGGTTTACAAGTCTCAGTTCCTTTGCCTTCTTTACGACCCGGACATACTCTTCTCTGGTTATACGCCTAGATAGGTTTGGGTATTCGAAAGCTTTAAAGAGCGGGCTGTACTGCGCCATGATATTGATATAGGTGTCCTTCGGCAGATTATCTGCTATCCATTCCATAATTTTTTCTGAGCCACTGGTATCGTTTGGCATAACCAGATGCCTGATCATCAACCCTCGTTGCATTAATCCGTTTCTGGCGGGTTTTGCTACACCGACCTGCCGGTGCATCTCGAGAATCGCTTTTTTGGTGATTTCTGGATAACTCGTCGCTTCAGAAGAGTATTCGGCCGACATGTCGGGATCCCAGTACTTGAAATCTGGTAGATAAATATCAACGACCCCATCAAGAATCCTCAGTATTTGCTCTCGCTCCCAGCCTGAGGTGTTGTATACGATCGGCAA
>JABDPQ010000155.1 GCA_013042695.1 Desulfobacterales bacterium
CGCTGGTAGAGATCCAGGGCCTGAGCCTCAATTGACAGAGCAAGGGACAAAATATCTGACACCGAGGACAAATCAGGCTGATAGCGGCTCAGGTATTCAGCGGTGCTCATACCCCCTTCCATCATCGGCTGAACAATCTGGGAGATGAACTCTTCGATGCTTATAGATTTACCTGTCATCTTCTGATATTGTTTGAGCAGTTGCTCCTGGTGTCTTACCTCGACCTCGGCAAGCGTGCTAAATAGTTCTGCTACGTCATCCTGCTCAACCTCAGAAGACATGCTGAGATAAAATTCACGGAGCCCCTGCTCCAGAGCAAAGCCTATGAGCAGTGTTTCTTCGAGTCCTTCACTGCCGTCAAACAAATCAAGCCCCTGATCTGGGGTGCCAACTGCAACCGGGCTCTTCCAGTCACGGATACCGCCTGCGAGATTATAGATGTCTGAAAACCCTTTTCCTTTGAGCATCTGGGCAGCTACACGGCTGCGGCCGCCGATTGCTCAGTAGACGACGACAGGTTTTCCCTGATCCAGTTCCGCCAGTCTTTTGTCAAGCTCCCCAAGTGGAACGAGAACAGCTCCGGGCAGGTGCCCAGCTTCATATTCCGATGGCTGTCTGACATCGAGAAAGGTGATTTCGTCCAGCCCATGCGTGTTGATTAATCCCTCAGCCTGTCTCCAGTCAATGGAGCGAACTGGAGTTAGAAATTGTTTCCATTGCATAGTTGCCTCGCTTACCTGTCTGTTGAATATGCATATATAACGATCAGCTGTTGCTCATACTAATAGTATCAATCAAGCGTACAGATCTCTGGACGATAGGGCTCCTCATGTGCACGAGGTGCTCTTTTAGCATGAGTACTAAGAGAGGATACACATATGTTTTTATCATGCACGCCATTGTTTCGTTTTAATGAGTTCTCAGCCGGTAATCAAATGAATTTTTAATTACCGGCGAAAAAGCCATGTTACCGCTCTATGTTACAGAAAATGAAAGGAGTGGAGTGGAATCATATCTGGATCATATCGCTTTCACCTGTGTTAACCTGCCGGTAACTATTCAGCGACGCGGGGATCTTGGCATTGCTTACCAGACAAAATACTTGCAAGAAATTGATCAGTTCCAAATATTTATCCTGGACCGGGCGCAAAATGAACGAAATCTATCCGCTTCTTCAAGCGTTCGATATTTCCTGCATTTATATCTGTAATAATTCAACCTGCATTTTTTTTATATAACAGCTCAGCAAGTCTTCCTCCTGTTTCACCGGCACCCTGTATGGTTATCGTTAAACCATACAGATCCTTCCGACCTGGTGAACTCCTGCTCAGTCGTCTAACGAGTCGTCTGCTGTTACAAGGAGTTGATCTTGTATAATTTTTGCACCCTTATTTAGTGCTGTTGAATTCTGCTGCAATATCAGTTTTGATTTGTTATCGAAGACCTTCTGAAAAGCCTCTATGACACTTGCATGCCTCACAAACCCCGTCATTTCCAAGTATGCACCAAGCATTACCATGTTGGCCATCTTACCATTGCCACAGGCGACAGCAGCCTCAACGGCAGGTATATAATGGACATAAAGATCCGTTCTGGTTGCCTTCTGCTCGATTAAGGAGCTGTTCAAAAGCAGCAGGCCACCCCGGGCGATACGGGCTTCAAATTTAATCAAGGACGGCAGGTTCATGACTATGGCACAGGTCGCATCCTCGGTGATCAACGGAGATCCGATTGGCTGTTCAGAAACCATCACACAACAATAGGCCGTTCCACCTCGCATTTCCGGCCCATATGACGGCAGCCAGCTGACATGCTTGCCTTCTATCATTCCTGCATATGCCAGTAATTGCCCAAGGGACATTACTCCTTGTCCGCCAAAACCTGCGCAAATCACTTTTTCACAGTACATGGTTTGTCCTCCGGAGATTTGAAAACACCAAGGGGATAATAGGGAATCATATTTTCTTCAAGCCAACTAAGTGCCTCAACCGGTGACAGCCCCCAGCCGGTTGGGCAGGTTGAAAGCACTTCCACCATCGTAAAGCCAGTGCCAGCCATCTGATAATCAAATGCTTTTCGTAGCGCACGCTTGGCTTTGCGCACAGCCTTTGGATTGTGTACTGATGCTCGCTCAATAAATGCTGCACCGGGAATCTGCGCAAACATCTCGGAGATTCTCAATGGTAGGCCGCTATGCGCAATATCGCGTCCAAGCGGGGCTGTGGTAACCTTTTGGCCAGGCAGTGTTGTCGGTGCCATTTGGCCGCCGGTCATTCCGTAGACGGCATTATTTACAAAAATTACGGTAATGTTCTCGCCACGATGAGCTGCATGTACGATTTCCGCAGTGCCTATTGACGCCAGGTCTCCGTCTCCCTGGTAGGTAAATACGGTTCTGTCGGGATGTACTCGTTTGATTCCAGTTGCGACAGCTGGAGCTCGGCCGTGGGTACACTCGACCATATCACAGGTAAAATAGTTATATGATAAAATGGAGCAGCCTACAGATGCACAGCCAATGGCATCATCGAGAAGAGTGAGTTCTTCAAGCACTTCTGCCGCGAGTCGATGAATGATCCCATGGGTACAGCCCGGACAATAGTGTGTTTCCCGATCACTCAGCCCTGTTGTTCGGGTAAGAATTACAGACATAGATCATGTTCTCCTCAATTCTTCTCTCACTTTCTCGGCAATTTCTGCAGGTGCTGGTATCATCCCGCCTGAGCGGCCGTAGAATGTCACAGGTACCCTGCCCGCAACGGCAAGTCGGACATCATCCACCATCTGCCCACAACTCATCTCAACACACATGATTTTGGTGCATGTCGCTGGCAGCTCTGCAAAAGCGTTATGCGGAAAGGGCCAGAGCGTAATTGGGCGAATAAGTCCGGCACGTATCTCTGAGGAATTCAGAAGGTCGATACTGTTTTTAACAATGCGTGCTGCTGAACCATAGGCCACGAGAATTATTTCTGCATTTTCAGTGCTGCGACGTTCATATCGTGGTTCGCTGCACTTAATTCGGTCATATTTTTTCTGCACCCTCTGATTCGTTTCTTCCAAGCGTTCTGGATCCAAAGCCATGGTTTTGATAATGTTTGAAGACCTCTTGCCTCCGTGACCGGTGACAGCCCACTTTTTATCGGGCAGTTTTCGCTTGCGAACCTTTTTGAACGTCACTGGCTCCATCATCTGGCCAAGCATGCCATCGCTAACGATATATACTGGTGATCGATAATAATCTGCCAGTTCGAAAGCCTCCTGCATTAATTCTACCGATTCCTGAATGGTTGAAGGTGCAAAGCAGAGGATCCGGTAATCTCCATTGCCCCCGCCCCTGGTCATCTGATAGTAGTCTGCCTGAGAAGGCTGTATGCCGCCAATCCCCGGTCCGGCTCGCTGAACATTGACGACAACGCAGGGTAATTCCGCAGCTGATAAAACTGACATGCCTTCCTGCATGAGGGCAATTCCAGGTGAAGATGAAGATGTCATTACCCGGGCACCAGCAGCAGCAGCCCCGTAGACCATATGAATTGCGGCAAGCTCACTCTCTGCCTGGAGAAAAACGCCTCCGCTTTTGGGAAGCTCTCGAGCCAGAAATTCTGGAATTTCATTTTGAGGGGTGATTGGATAACCGAAAAAGTGGGTACAGCCACCTTTTATTGCGGCAAGCGCGAGAGCTTCATTTCCTTTCATTAATTTCTTAGTCATGTTCTATCTTCTCAGGCGAGTGATCCTCTCAACCTCGATTGCATAGTCAGGACACATCTGGAAACAATTGCCGCAGCCGCTGCACTGGGATGCGTCTTTGATGGAAACAGGCTGATATCCCTTGCTGTTAAGAGAATGGTTGCTCAATAAAAGTATTTTAGACGGACAAAATAGTGTGCACATCCCACACCCTTTGCAACGTTCAGTGGCAATGGTAACGACCCCTGCTGCTCTTGCCATGTAGCCCTCCTCAACATCCGGGTAAGACGCATACGTTGAACTTAACAATCTGTTCATTTTTGCAAAACTATTTTTGTTCTTACCTAACTTAACAATACCATTAATTATTGCTCTGTTGCCATTAAAAACTGATATATATTTAAAATAATACACCAACAGGGCGCCTGCCATAATACCCATCTAAACAATAACTTTTTTAATTTATACGAAACCTATATTCATAGTTTCAATGACAATTGAGTGGTATTGACAGCTGCTCAATCAGCTCGTGAAAACCTCCCAGTGCTCTGACTTTGGTACTTTAAAATAGGGAAGGAGCACCTTGAGCGCAGCCTAGCAAACAGGGAGACTCGCAGTATGAAGCGGTTATGCTCCGTTCAACGCTTTGGATGAGAGCAGAGGGTAAATCAGGCTGGCTTATAGATAACGACAAGGGTCTTTACCGTCCCTGTGAGGCCTCGGTATCCATGGGGAATGGATGAATCAAAATAGAGACTGTCTCCCTCCATCAATGTAAAGACCGTGTCCCCATAGCGAAATTCGAGGGTACCCTCCAATACAATGAGGAATTCCTCTCCTCGATGATTATTGTAGACAATCTCTTTGGCTTCCCGCTTTTCCATATGGACGATGAACGGTTCCATGCTCTTGTCTACTTTTGGATAGGCAAGTGGTTCGTATTGGTAGCCTATGTGTGAAATGTGAGGCCCTTTGGCAATCCCGTAACGATCTTCTTTTCTGACAACAACAACGTTTGTCTCCTGGGAACTTCTTTGAAAAAAAGACCCTATTGGGACCCCTAACGCGGTGGCGATGTTGATCAGGGTTGCAATTGGTGGGGTAACAAGGTTATTTTCAATCTGCGAAAGATTAGGTTTCGACAATCCCGTCAGTTTCGAGAGATCCTTCAGGGTTAAATCCCTCTGGTTTCTGAGGTTACGAATCTGGCGGCCAAGATCCAATGAGGCCAGTTCGTTTTTTATATGAGAGGGCATATGACAAACAGATTATTGTTTTTGTTTCATCAGAGGTTCGCATAGCAAGCGTCAGGTAAAACCGTATAACACAGCAGAACTTCTGTTTGAGATACTTTTCTCTGGTGTTTTTGATGTACATCAAGACACCAAAAAGCTGCCACGTTATATGGTTCCTATTTAAGCAGGAATAGCAGCTGCCAGTAAACAAAAATCGGCCACAATCAGGCAAAAGAATAGCATTTTTCTTGCTATCTCCCATACCCCCTCATAATCCGGCCAGTTTCATTGCGGAGCAGATCGTCTCGCTCTTTTGTGGCAATTATCAAGGTTTTCGCAATTCACAGCCTCGTAAGTATGTGGTTGATTTTAATGACAGCTATTGCTATGAAAACAGTGCATCAATGAAGATTAAGGCAAACTTTTGCCAAAAACAAAAAAAACATCCAGACTATTCTCTTTCATCAACTCGTTTTCCTGCAGTCACATGGCAATGAAATCTTTTTTTATTAAGCACTATCTGGGCTATGCCCTTGCCATCATCAGAAGTACAACGGGTGTCCTCTGGTACTTGGTTCTAATCGGTTTAAGCAGTGCTATGATCGTGCTGCTCAAAGACAATGCCATCTTCTGGCCGCTAAACAGCGCCATAACTGTGCTCTCGATTGTTGCAACACCGGTAATCTATGGCATCTATTTCGAATTAATTGAAGATACCTATTCATCTGTGGGAACAATTATCAAGCGCTATCTTCTCAACTATCTCTGGCTGCTGTTTCGCATGTATTTGCCAGTAGTGTTTCTAGCTGGCCTGCCCATGGTGCTCTTAACCGGGTCAGGAAGCGGCTATTTTGAGACCATAATCGTTTGCTTTAGCCTGCTCTATATATATGTCATCCCCACGTATTACCACTCTGGACAGCAGCGCGGGGCAATATCTGCCGGGATCTCTTTTTTGCTCAAAAATTTCTCATCCTCTACCCCCCTTATCCTTGCATTGCTTCTCTTGGAAACAGCCGTACTTGTTCTTCAACATAACAAAAGCCTCCTTCTTGAAAGTGGAGGCTTGGTTTATATCAGCCTTGATTTCGCCTTCTTTATGGTTGCTTCAATCATCGACTTTGCACTATTCATTGTCCTGGTTTATATACTTAAAGATACAGCTTTTCCGACACAGAATTGATCTAGAGTGGGATTTAAATACTAGAGCCACGTGCAAAACGCCCTTTTCCTTCAACCTCTACGTTATGCTTAAATTTTTATCCTCGGAATAGCAATTATATGCCTGCGGTAAAAATTTTTCGCATGGTTTGACTTTGAAGGAAAATGATCATATTGCAAAAGGCTCACTACCAAACCAGCTTAGCGTTTTATCGAAATTGAACGGTTAATACGGCTGAATCATCCGAAAATTGTTTCTCTGTTTCTGCTATGAATACAGTCATTCCTGCAAAAATCGGCATGTCGACCAGAGACGTGGATACGCCTGCCCTGCTCATCGATCTTGACAATCTGGAGCGTAACATCTCAGTTCTCGCAGCTTATTGTGATGAGCAAAAGATCGATCTCAGAGTCCATGCGAAAACGCATAAATCGGTTGATATTGCCAAACTACAGATCCGTCATGGTGCGGTTGGCATCTGCTGCCAGAAGGTGAGTGAAGCTGAAGTATTTGTTCAAAATGGTATCAATGATATTCTCATCACCAACCAGGTACTCGGAGAGCACAAAATAAACAGGCTGACTTGCTTGGCTAAAAAGTCGAAAATGGGGGTATGCGTTGATGACCCTGCTAACGTAGAGGAGCTAAACAGGATTGCCGCTGAGCAGGATGTCCATCTTACCATTCTGATTGAGCTTGATGTTGGTGGCGGCAGGTGCGGGATTCGCAGTAAGCAAACACTCAACCTGATGGCTAAAAAGATCACTAAAGCTTCTCATCTTGTGTTCGGCGGGCTGCAGGCCTATCATGGCGGGGCACAACATATCTACGACTATCGACTTCGTCGCCAAGCTATCGAACACGCAGTACGTAAAGTTTCAGCCTGTAAGCGTTGGCTGCTCAGCCACGGCTCCAGCTGTCGCTCGATAACAGGAGGAGGCACCGGAACCTATCCATTTGAAACCGGCAGCGGCTTGTATACGGAACTGCAATGCGGGTCCTATGTTTTCATGGACGCTGATTATGGCAAAATCCATATGGAGGATAAGCAAATCATCAACACCTTCGAGAACAGTCTCTTTGTATTGACCGCTGTTATGAGTAAGACAAATGCCAAAAGAGCGATATGCGACGCCGGTCTCAAAGCGCACTCAATTGACTCTGGGCCTCCGCTTGTCCGTGAAGCCCGCTCAGTCGAATATGTCGCTTCATCGGATGAGCATGGCGTTTTGCATGATCCTGAAAATATATTACGACTCGGGGACAAGCTGCTACTGATCCCCGGGCATTGTGATCCGACGGTAAATATGCATAACTGGTATATTGGTATACGTAAAAACCGCGTGGAACAGATCTGGCCGGTGAGTGCGCGGGGCATGCTCACCTGAGTTCCTGCTCCTGCCTGCACGTGTGCCTATTGCCCGCTCTGATGTATCATCTAGACCGCTCTTCCTGCAGACGCTTTTCCATAGTCTCACGCCATGATCGCTGCGCTTCAGGATCATGGAATAGCGATGTGCTCTCATCAAAATCTGTGTGCTCCTCAAGACCGGATTCCATCGCCTGGTAGGCCATGCCTTGCAATTTTTCGACGATCTCTTGTTGGGCCTCCTGGTAATCATTCCCGAGTGCGACAAAATCACCCAATTCATCATCGGCGAGACGATTCAACAGACGTGCTGCAAGCTCTGCCAGGGCAAAATGGATCTGCTCGTGCTCAAGAACATAGGCGGTTCTTTGCGTAGGAACGTCAGGATTCCACCACGAACATTCCGGAATAAATAAGGCCTCAAATTCAGCCCCTGAAATCTTGCCAACAAATAATGACTGGTCCTGGTAGGCAGTCTGAAAAATGGAGATGCGGGTTTTTTGAGCTGGACGTATAGTCAGACAGGAGCGGGCATAAATGTGCTTATGTGAAGCCTCAGAAGAATCTGCTAACGAGGTTGCCTGGAAATCGCTAATTGCTAATTGCCGGTAGCCAAACCCTGTTTTACTTGCGGTTGAATCTTTTTCTGAGCGGTAAAATTGTGGCCGAGCATATTCCGGTAGCTGAGCACAACCTGCAAATAAGACCATCAGGGCCATGAGAGTAACAATCTGTTGCAACCATCTCAATTGATTCATTATACACCCTCCATTTAGGTAAAGCAGGTTGCCTAAACTCACGTGCAACAGCAATGGATGCTAAACCTATCTTTGCTCCCAGACAGCGTTACGTTTCTCGAAAAAAGCCTGTACCCCTTCTTTGGCATCATGGGTCGTACACAGCCGGGCAAACGCTTCGTTCATCAGATCAAACTGATTGAAATACGGCATATCTTCCGAGGTGTAGAAAGCAGTTTTGGCTATCTGCACGGCAATGGGGCTCTTTTTGGCGAGGCTCTCGGCCCAAATACGTGCTTCGGTCTCAAGTTCTTCTTTTGGAACGAGTCGATTTATCAGACCAAGATTTTGAGCTTCTGGCGCTTTGATGAGATCGCCGTACAGCAGAAGTTCGAGTGCCTTCTTACGTCCGACACATCGTGCAACAGGGATTACAGGTCCCACGCAATTGAGCCCGACATTGATTGCGGTCAACCCCATTTTGGTGTTCTCTGCAGCTATGGCAAGATCTGCGGCAGCGACAAGGCCCATGCCATTTGCTGCCGCAACACCCTGAACCTGGGCAATAACCGGTTTTTTCATCTTCGCGATAGTGATCAGCGGCTGTTCCATATGTTCAATCCAGGCGCGATATTCGATGGCTGATTTATTTTCAAGCTCGTTCACATCAATACCGGCACAAAATGCCTTGCCGGCACCTTTTAGTAAAATGACCCTGACCTCCGGGGCGTTATCCATAATTTTCAGTTCCTGAGCCAATTCTTCAGCCAAGATGCTGTTGAACGTATTGAGTTGATCCGGACGATTAAGGGTGATGGTGCCGACAAATTGATCACTGACATGATGAAGCAGATGCTGGTAAGACATGGTTCCCTCTTTTTGTATTAGTTTGCAATTCAAATCAAATAACCTGGCTGAGCCTTAGGTAAATTGGCGCTGATATTTTTGGTTTCTCGCATCATATACGTGACGGATATGGTTTGTCAGCAAGAATTTTGATGATACCCTTGCACTGAAGTTAAGAGACCTTTTTTTACATAACAAGTTGATATTAAATTTAATAAGTAAAATCACGGATCATCTAGCCAGCTCATTGAACTTTTAACTTGCGCTCCCGGGTACGACTGTTATCGTGCCTTTTTGCAGCTTTTGACTAAATTGTAAGAGCCTTTTGCAAAATGATCATTTTCGTTCAAAGTCAAACCATGCGAAAAATTTTTACCGCAGGCATATAATTGCTATTCCGAGGATAGAAATATAAGCATAACGCAGAGGTTGAACGAAAAGGGCGTTTTGCAAGTGGCTCTTGTAAGTAAAGGAATTCTGTGTATCAATTTAATATAGCCCACATCCACATATTTGCCGGAGCAGCTATTATCAGTTTTTCTGGAATATGGGTCACCTGGGCGGGAATCGAGCCAACCGTTTCTGCCTTTTACCGGGTCTTTTTCGGCAGTTTTTTCCTTCTTTTGATCTGCCTGCGCAGGAGACACATAAGAAGAATCAACCTCGCCTCATCGGTAGTCACCGCTTTGTGCGGATTGTGCTTTGCAGCTGACCTCTTTTGCTGGCATACCAGCATTATCTATCTCGGCCCCGGCCTGGCTACATTACTTGCCAGTTTTCAGGTGTTTGTTTTAACACTGGTCTCGATTGTTTTTTTTCATGAGAAAGTCAGGGCTCGATTTATTGTGTCGATTCCCCTTGCTTTTTTGGGTCTCACTCTCGTCGTAGGTTTTGACTGGAATGCTCTTTCAGCTGACTACAAAATTGGTATCATCTTTGCCCTGGCAGCGGCCCTTCTTTATGCGGCTTTTATACTGACACTTCGAAAAATTCAGCTACTGGAAGCTGAAACATCTTTTTTTTACGCGTTGCTGCTGGTATCTCTGCTGAGCAGCCTGTTTCTTGGTTTTCAGGTGCAGGCAACACACGGCAGTCTTGCCATTCCGTCTATGTTCTCATTACTATCTCTTCTGGCACTGGCACTATTTAGTCAAACAATCGGTTGGGCACTCATCAGCAGCAGTCTGCCCAAAATTGTCCCCTCGATCGCCGGATTGATCCTGCTCCTACAGCCAGCGCTTGCCTTCGTCTGGGATGTCGTAATTTTTAGTCGAACCACCACGATGATGAACTGGATGGGCGTCGCTCTCGTACTTGCTGCAATCTATATGGGCATGTCGACCCCTTCACAACTAAACGAAGCTACCATACCTGAAGCCAGTGGAAGGACTGCCCGCTGACGTGTTCAAACGGTTTGGCAATGAACCGAAAACACCGTTTTTTACCACAAAATTTGTAGCGAACACTGGAAAATTCACGTTCTCGCGGTTATTGTGTATTG
>JABDPQ010000156.1 GCA_013042695.1 Desulfobacterales bacterium
ATATGATTTCACACAGATTTCTCGCTCACCCCAAAGATGCAAATTGTCTATCCTGCCACTATGGAAATCACGTTGGATTTGATTATTATGGTCGCTTCGAGCATGATTACAATGAAGAATATCGAACCCCCTATACGACAACCAATGACTATTTCAGACCATACGGTGTGGAATATCACCAGTTGGAAGCGGATATTCATCAAACGGCCGGAATGGTATGTATTGATTGCCATTATCAAAACCAGGTAATGGGGGCAAGCGACTCCAGCTCATCCTGCCTGAACTGCCACGAGCAAGCCCGCATCGAGAAGCAGAATCTAGTTGCAATCAAAATACAAGATACAGGCTATCAATACACTTCTCCATCTACAGGAAAACGTTTTAACCTCCCTGTGATGAAACATCCGGCACATGAAGAATTTAATAAAAAGGTCTCATGTCAGGCCTGCCATGCTCGCTGGAGTTTTTATGATGAAAGTACCCATCTCATTCGCATTGATCATGATGATTTTGATCAATTTTATAAACTGAGTCTTGATGGTAGCTATGAAGTAAACCAAGTCATCGCGAGTAACCTTGATTTTGATGGAGAATGGCTCGAACCGTCGATGTCTGATAAGTTTACCGGCGATTCTGAGATTGGTATCTGGTTAAAAGGCTATAGTCAGAGAAGGTGGGACAGGATCCCCCTGGCACTTTCTCAAAATGGTATTGTTGAAGTCACGCGCCCGGCATTGTCTCTTTATGTTTCATGGATCGATAGTGATGAAACTGTTCACTATGACACCATTTTTCCGTCAAGGGAAAATGAGCTGTTTCTTCCTTATACACCACATACTACTGGGCCAGCAGGACTTTTTTACGAAGAACGTCTTAGAAACTTTTTCGGTCAGGATTCATTACCTGTGATTTCAAATGAACTTCCAACAGACTAAATTCCATTCTCACATGTTCTCCTAGTTTCCGATGCAATATCGACATTTAGCGCTATTTTCAAATTCTATGGTAAGGCCTCTGGATAGATTTCTGGCAAGATGCGGATATTTGCTGAGCAAGGTTTCATACCTGCTGTTTTTTACCACTGCACTGTCTTCTGCAAGCTGCACACCTGCTGCTTCAAAAACTTATGATCGTGCAACCCAAAAGCCTTATATGATAAACAATCAGGCTTATTACCCTATCCCTACTGCATATGGCTTCACCCAGACGGGAACTGCATCTTGGTATGGCCCTGACTTTCATGGCCAGAAAACGTCTAACGGTGAAATATACAATATGTACGATATGACTGCTGCTCACAAGACATTGCCGATGCATACCGTACTCCTGGTAAAAAACTTAGAAAATGGGCGTGAAATTGTCATCAGGGTTAATGACCGAGGCCCTTTCGTCAGAGGCCGTATTATTGACCTAAGTTATTCTGCTGCCAAACGGCTGAGAATCTTAAGCGGAGGAACGGCCCGTGTTCATTTGACAGCTCTTGGTGAAGCTGAAAAAGGACAAGACCAATTAATGAAGATGTCAGAGAGATTCTATCACGGTGAATACTATGTCCAAATAGGCGCTTTTCTCAACATGGAGAATGCTTTGCGGCTTCAAAGCAGATTCACTCAAGCCGGTCACACCACATTCATACAAAAATTTTACGGCCAAAAAGCAATCTACCACCGTGTTCATGTATATGTTGGAAAAACATTGCAGGGAGCAACTGAGGCTCGAACTATCCTGGAACAACGCGGATATCGCGGAGCTTTCGTAATCGCCCGATGATCTTGCAGTGTTTCAAGGAATGTTCCCAGAAGACAGATCAGCAAGATCAAACAAGAGCAGCATCGACAGCTCTAACCTGCCGGACTAATTCATACAACTTGGTATGGTCTTTTTTTCCTGGAGCTTCTTCTATGCCGGAGTTGACATCAATTGCGTATGGAGCCACCTTTTGTATGGCGGCTGTAACGTTGTCGGGATTTAATCCTCCTGCCAGGATAATCGGTTTATCACATTGTAATGAAGCAATAAGCTCCCAATTGAAGCATTTGCCCGTCCCTCCTTCCCTGCCTTTGGTAAAGGTATCGAACAAAACACTGTCAACAACACGGCTGTATTTTCTTATATTTAGAGGCGGAGAGCCTTCCCCAATTCTGAACGCCTTGCATACGGAACACGATTTGCTCCAGATTTTTACATCAAGACACAATTGTGAAGACTCGTCACCATGCAATTGAACCTGGGTCAAACCAGATTGACCCACAATACGCTGTATGTCTGCAAGCGAGCTATTGACAAATACGCCTACTGTCGAGATAAATGGCGGCAGACCTGCTATAATATCTGCTGCTTGCTGAGGTGAGATATATCGAGGGCTCGTTTTAACAAAAATAAAGCCCAGCGCATCAATCCCTGCATGCACCGCCGCCTGAGCATCTCCTGCTCGCGTTGTGCCACACATTTTTATGCGGGTTCTTTGGACTCTTTTTTTCACTGTGCTCAACCGTTTACTGCTCTCATAGTTCTCAGCATATTGCTATTGACTCCTGCTCGCATTAACGATTCTCCAATGAGCGCTGCAGTGATTCCCTGTCGTTCCAGTTCTTGAATATCAGCAGCACTCTTGAGTCCCGATTCTGAAACCACCGGAATATCAGGAGGAGTGATTTTCTTAAGGCGAAAGGTGGTGTTCAGATCAACGCTGAAATCGTTCAAGTTTCGATTATTGATTCCAATCAGTTCTGCCTCCGAAGAGAGCGCCTTTTCAAGTTCAAATTCATTATGCACCTCCACGAGGCAATCCATTCCCAACTGACGAGCCTGGGAGTGGAAATCTTCAATCTGGCTGATTTCAAGAATTGCGGCAATTAACAGTATAGCATCTGCTCCATGAATAGATGCTTCATTAATCTGAACGGGGTCAATAATAAAATCTTTTCTTAAGACGGGCAGACTTGTCACTTCTCTTGCCTGCAATAAATACACTAAGCTGCCCATGAAAAAATCTCTATCCGTTAATACTGATAACGCCTGCGCTCCATTATTTTGATAATTCTTGGCGATGAGAATCGGATTAAAGTCCTTACTGATAATTCCTTTTGAAGGAGATGCTTTTTTAATTTCAGCTATAACAGAAACGCCTTGATAGCTGAGAAGGCTCTGCCTGAAACCTCTCGGCTTGTCTATTCGCCTGTCTTGAAATTGTTCAGGCAGACCTATGCCATTTTTTTTTAAAATAGAAATTTCTTCTTTTTTTCTCTCGACGATCTTTTCAAGAATCATTGGTGATCACCAGAGCATTTCTGCGGTGTATAACTTTTTTCAATTAAATGACTGAGTAAACTCTACAAATTCATGAAATTTTGCCAGTGCTTTTCCTGAATCAAGGCAATCGGAGGCCTGTTTTATTCCTGCAGAGATATCCTCTTCAACACCGGCGGCATAGAGGGCAGCGCCACTGTTAATCAGACTAATGTCTCTTCGGGGCCCTTTTTTACCGTTCAGAACGTTTTTCATCAACTCGGCTGACTCGGCATTGTCCTTACCTCCTTGCAGTTCATTTATGTTGGCACGGGAAATACCGAAATCTTCTGGTGCTACCGAGTAGGTTGTAATACTACCGTCACGTAATTCTGAGATAGTCGTCTGCCCGCAGGTTGTCAACTCGTCAAGATTGCCCTCCCCATGAACAACAAGCGCACGTTTTGACCCAAGTTGAGCCAGCACTTTGGCCAGAGGTTTCGTCAGTTCTTCAGAAAAAACGCCAAGGACTTGAATATTTGCTCCTGCAGGATTTGTCAAAGGACCAAGAATATTGAATATTGTCCTGATAGCGATCTCTCGTCGTGGTCCGATAGCATATTTCATCGCCCCATGCAAAGCTGGAGCGTAAAGAAAACCAATACCTGTTTGTCTGATACAATCACCTACCTGGTCTGGACTCAGACTCAAATCAACGCCAGCAGCCTCGAGAACATCGGCTGAGCCGCAGGAGCTAGAAACAGATCGATTGCCGTGCTTGGCAACAGTTAGACCGCATGCGGCAATAATAAAAGCCGATGTTGTTGAGACATTAAATGTCCCCGACCCGTCTCCTCCTGTTCCACAAGTATCCACAATGATCCCGCCCTGTAATGTGTCAACGCCAGCATCAATCCGGGTTACTTTTTCTCTCATGACTCTGACGGCACCGGTAATTTCTTCGACTGTTTCACCTTTGATCCGTAAAGCCGTCAGAAAAGAACCAATCTGCACAGGAGTTGCTTCTCCGTTCATAATCTCGTTCATAACCTGATGCATTTGTTGCTCGGATAGGTCTTGCCCGAGGACAGCGCTATGAATTGCTTCTCTGATATTCATCGTTTTCCTTTTGGGATGATATGCTCTGACAGAGGTCACCCTAGTATTCAATTTTCCATAATGTAGTGTAATTGTCCGCCATGAAATTTCTCAGCAGCCGTTTGCCATCGGGGGTCATAATTGATTCAGGATGAAACTGCACACCTTCAACTGCAAGATGCTTATGCCGTAGCCCCATAAGCTCTGAGTGATCTGAACGAGCGGTAATTTCCAAACAATCAGGTACTTTGCTCTTCTCCACAACTAGGGAATGATAGCGCATGCCTTCAAAAGGATTTGGCAGGGAGTTAAATACCCCTTTTCCGTCATGACTAATAGAGCTTGTTTTGCCATGCATAATGCGATCAGCCCTGACAACTTCTCCGCCAAATGCCTCACCAATAGCCTGGTGACCAAGACAGACCCCAAGGATAGGGATTTTATCAGCAAAATGCTTGATGACGGATACGGATATTCCCGCTTCTTTAGGGGTGCATGGTCCTGGAGAAATCAATATTCTTCGAGGAGCGAGACGCTCTAATTCTTGAAGATTAATTTTGTCATTCCTGAATACTTTTATTTCTTCACGAGTATTGTCTTCATTACAATTATCTGCAATAGTTTGAACGATATTATAGGTAAATGAATCGTAATTATCTATTATGACGATCATGTGTTAAAACCTTTTTTCTGCAAGTTCGACCGCTCGGCGCAGGCCAAGAGATTTATTGACTGTTTCGTCAAATTCTCGAAATGGATCAGAATCGGCAACTATACCTGCTCCCGCTTGCACCCATAAATCATTTCCGAGCATAATGAACGTTCGTATGGTAATACAAAAATCCATATTGCCAGAAAAACCAAAATAGCCTACCGATCCAGCGTAAGGTCCTCGCCGCTCTGGTTCGAGCTCTTCAATGATTTCCATTGCTCTTATTTTCGGGGCGCCACTTACGGTGCCTGCTGGAAAGCATGCTGAAACGACATCAAATTGATCTTTCCCCTTTTCAATAATGCCATGAACGCTTGATACGATATGCATGACATGGCTGTAGCGCTCAATATCGAGAAGATCACGGACTTCAACGCTGCCGCCTTCGGCGACTCTGCCAACATCATTTCTGCCAAGATCAACGAGCATCAGATGCTCGGCCCGCTCTTTGGGGTCGTCGAGGAGTTCCTGTTCAAGCATTGCATCTTCCTGCGGATTCCTGCCTCGAGGTCTTGTGCCGGCGATCGGTCTGAGTTCAATAGAGGATCCATCTTTTCTGACCAGGATTTCAGGAGATGAACCGATCTGAACAAGATCGCCCAATTTGAGAAAAAACAGGTAAGGGCTTGGGTTAATATGGCGTAAGGCCCGATAAATTGAATGTGCGGGGAGATCGGTTTTTGTATGAAATCTTTGTGAAAGAACTACCTGAAAGATATCACCGGCGAGAATATATTCTCTGGCCCGGTCAACCATATCCCTGAATTGCTGCGACTTCATATTTGAGCTGAAAAGATATTCTGTCTGCTCACCTTTCCCTTTTTTAATGAAAAAGTCTTCAGGGACCGGTCTTTCAAGCCAGCCAGCCACTTCATTAATGGTCAGAAGAGCCGCATCATATTGCTTTCGCAACGATTCACTCAAACTCGTGTCTACCCAGCGAACGATGGATACCGACTGTCTAAAACTATCATGAATCAGTACGACCCCTGGGATGATAAATGACGCATCCGGCAGTTCTAGTTTCTCATGTACATCAGGGAGGTTCTCTATAAACCGAACCATGTCGTACCCCAGAAACCCTACCGCACCCCCGCAAAAGCGAGGCAGGTCAGAATCGTCATAAGCCTTCATGTCATTAATCAGTTTTCGTAAGGCGTTGAGGGGGTTGCCTTCAAGTATTTGAGTAAGACATTTTTCTTTACCCATATGACATATTCTAATGTCCCGATCATGTGATTCAAACGTTACAATTGGATCAAATCCGATAAAAGAAAACCTACCCCACTTCTCTCCTCCCTCCATGCTTTCAAATAAAAAAACATGCTCTCGATTTTGGTAAATCTTGCAGAAAAGGGTCAGAGGCGTATCTAAATCAGCAATTACTCTTTTCGTGACAGGTACAAGACGAGCGTGATCAGCTCTGTGGGAAAACTCTGCGTATTCAGGAAATGGGCTGTGATCAATCATTGGTTTTTCATATAAAGTTACAAATAACCGAAAAGGATAGAAAAAGGGATAGTACCATAAGTGCAATACAAAGTGTCAGAATTATGAGCACTAAAAAGAAAAGCCGCTAAGTCTTCAGGGACTCAGCGGCTTGAATAAAAAGCGGCATCAGCAGAAAATATGACAGGAAAAAATCAGATGGGTTAGCCTTCGGCCTCTAGAGCATTAACCCGTCTGGTAAGCCGGGAAATATTACGAGAGGCGTTTTTCTTATGAATAGTACCTTTGGAGGCTGTTTTTGCAATTACCGGTACTGCTACCGAGAGTGCGCTCTTGGCATCTTCTAATGAACCAGCCTCTATTGCCTCATTGAGTGTTTTTATTACCTTCTTCATCTTTGACCGATTAACCCGATTTCGCAGTCGACGAATCTGAGCCTGCCGGTTTCTTTTCTCAGCTGATTTGTGATTAGCCACGAATAACTTCCTCCTGTAAGGGTATCTCAACTATTACGCGTCGCCAGAGGAACATTGTCAAATCCGTTCCCATTAGTCGACCTTAAGTAAATACTTATTAACAAAACCAAAAGGATGCAAACTTAGTGCAATGAATCTAATAAGTCAATATTTATAATCTGCTTCATGGCAACTTTCAAGCTTCAGATGAATTTTGTGCTCCAAAGAAGACCGGTTGAAGGACAGAAAAGTCTCGCCTTAAGGTGTTAAAGGACTCACATTAATTAGCTATTGATAATAGTACTATTTCTCATCACTCTAATGCACCCAAATAGTTGAACGTAGGCAATTTATAAAGCTTTTTTTTATTTTGTATCCTGTCTTTAATATCCGTCAACTCTTTTTTTCCAATTCTCATTCCTGAAAGATCAACGACAAGATAATCAAGACCTAATTGTTGAAGCTCCTGTTTATACGGGAGCAGAGAAAACGGTTTTTTTGATCTCGTTTGGGTATATCCTTCCAGGCTTTCAACGTAAAATTGTTCATTTTTTGGACTCACCAAAATGCGGTTTTGTGAAAAACTATCGGCTGATATTCGAGAAGTAAATAGTGGAGGAGCACCATACACGGTCAGCCCCAGCTGCAGGCGTTGCATTTTTGCTTTGTTTTGAGACGGTGCAGACCAGTGTTTCCTATATTCATTTAGCGTGTTTTGTAAGGAGCGCTTGTCTATTTCAATGGAAAGCTGGGCTCCTTTTAAATCTATTTCTGCAGCAAGATTTATTGACTGGCTGTTCAACAGATTGAGGGTATAATCTCCGTATATATGCAGCCGTTCTCCGATAAAGAACGCTAGCTGGCTCAAATGGGCAATCTGGAATGCTCTAAACCCGGATTTTTTTAGAATAGCTATCTGTTTTTCTACACCTCTTACGGATGCGTCATGAAGCACTGGTGGCAGTGCCCAAATTGCAGACCTCATATTTCTGCCAAGATGATTCTTGATCTGTCCAACATGAGACAGCATCTTTTTGTTAATGTTGAAAATATAGCGGTCTGCATTGAATGGCAATGTGCCCAAAATGAGTTCAGCAGAATCAGTTCGTAACCATA